>JBDTMS010000661.1:0-3182 GCA_039934195.1 Betaproteobacteria bacterium | reverse complement strand
ATCGCAACGACACCGGCTTCGGCGGCAACAACGGCTTCACCGATTTCAAGCGGATCCTGGGCTTCCGCATCGCCGATCCGACTACGCGCGCAACATTGTTCGCGATCGCCGGGTTGTATCTCGCCGGCGCGCTGGTCTTGTCGCGTGCGATTCTGCGATCGAAGCTGGGCAGAATTTTTACGGCGATCCGCGATTCCGAGAGCCGGCTCATGTTCTCCGGCTACAACGTGCTCTGGTACAAGCTGTCGATCTGGACGTTATCCGCCGTGTTGTGCGGCATAGCAGGCGCGCTGTATGTTCCGCTGGTCGGCATCATCAACCCCAATGAAATGTCTGCCGCCAATTCGATCGAAATCGCCATCTGGGTCGCGGTGGGCGGACGCGGAACGCTGCTGGGTCCGGTCGTCGGCGCCGCGCTGGTGAATGGCGCGAAAAGCTTCTTCACGCAGTCGTTTCCCGAGTACTGGTTGTACTGTCTGGGGATGCTGTTCATCGTCGTCACGCTGTTTCTTCCGACGGGTTTCGTTGGCCTGTTCAACAAATTGATGAAGAGGAAAACCGCATGAGCGCCGTCCCCAGCATGAGCGCAGGCGGTATGGGCAGCGCCTCGATCGGCCACCTCGCAAAGGAAGAAGTCGACACCAGTCATGGGCCGATCCTCTACCTCGACGACATCAGCGTCAGCTTCGACGGCTTCAAGGCGCTGAACAAGCTCACCTTGACGGTAGAAGAGGGCGAGCTGCGCTGTGTGATCGGCCCCAACGGTGCCGGCAAGACGACGATGATGGACGTGATCACCGGCAAGACGCGGCCCGACTCGGGCACCGCGTTTTTCGGCCAGTCGATCGATCTCACGCGACTCACCGAGCCGCAGATCGCGCACGCTGGTATCGGTCGCAAATTTCAGAAGCCCACCGTGTTCAGCAATCACACGGTGTTCGAGAATCTCGAGCTCGCATTGAAAACCGACAAACGCGTGCGCGCAAGCATTCGCGCCAAGCTCAATTCCGAACAGTTGAATCGCATCGCGCAAACGCTCGACCTCATTCAGCTCAACACGTCTGCCGATCGCCTCGCCGGCGTGCTGTCGCACGGCCAGAAACAATGGCTGGAGATCGGCATGTTGATCATGCAGGAGCCCAGACTGTTGTTGCTCGATGAGCCGGTCGCCGGTATGACCGATGAAGAAACCGAACGCACCGCCGAATTATTCGCCACGCTCGCCGGCAAGCATTCGGTAATCGTCGTCGAGCACGATATGGAATTCATCGATCGCATCGCGAAGACGATCACGGTGCTGCACGAAGGCAGCGTGCTCGCGGAAGGCTCGATGGACGAGGTGAAGAACAATCCGCAAGTGATCGAAGTCTATCTGGGGCGCTGAGCGGTGTTAAAGGTCGAGAATCTAAATCAGCACTACGGCAGCAGCCACACGCTGCGCGATGTAAGCTTCGACTTGCAACTCGGCGCGTGCACGACGTTGCTGGGGCGCAACGGCGTCGGTAAGACAACGTTGCTGAAATGCCTGATGGGCTTGTTGCCGGTATCGAGCGGCTCGGTCGCGTTCGAGGGTGAAGACATTACGCGGCTGTCGCCGTATCTGCGAGCGCGCCGCGGCATTGCATACGTTCCTCAGGGCCGCGAGATTTTCCCGCGGCTATCAGTCGAAGAGAATCTGCTGATGGGCATGGCGACCGACAAGCGCGGCAAACCGCAGGACATCCCGTTCAGCGTGTTCGAAATGTTCCCCGTGCTCAAGCAGATGTTGCGACGGCGAGGCGGCGATCTGTCCGGCGGTCAGCAGCAACAACTGGCGATTGCGCGCGCGCTGGTAATGAAACCGAAAGTGCTGGTGCTGGATGAACCGACGGAAGGCATTCAGCCCTCCATCATCAAAGACATCGAGCGCGTTATCAGGATGCTGTCCGAGCGCGGAGACATGGCGATTTTGCTGGTCGAGCAGTATTTCGAATTCGCGCAAACCCTGGCCGACCAGTTTCTGGTTCTGCGGCGCGGAGAGATCGTGCGCCGCGGCGCACGTTCGGATATGCATGCGGAGGAACTTCGCCAGTATCTGGTGGCATGAGCCGCACCGATCTCGCGCCGTCTCAGGCAGGCTGGGAAGCTCGCCTCGCCCTCACTTATAGCGCAGCCGGCTTCGGCACGCGCATCTCGCGACGTGAGCATTTCGGACCGTTGCGCGTCCAGAAGTCATTCCATCCCGAAGGTCCCGAGGTTTGCCATTCCCTGATTCTGCATCCCCCCGGCGGTGTCGTCGGCGGCGACCGGCTGGACATTCACATCGCCGCGCAAGCCAACGCCCATGCGCTAATTACGACTCCGGGCGCGGCAAAATGGTATCGCTCGGTCGATCTACAATCCGAACAAAATATTCATCTGTCGGTTGCAGCCGGCGCGTCGCTGGAATGGCTCCCGCAGGAGAACATCATGTTCAGCGGCGCCAATACGCGCTGGCAGCATCGGGTGGATCTCGCATCGCGCGGTTGCTACATCGGTTGGGACATCACCTGCCTCGGGCGGCCGGTTTCGCGCGAAACGTTCGCGCTCGGAACGCTGCGCAGCCGCACCGAGATCTTTCACGACGGCAAGCCGCTGTGGTCGGATCGCGCGCACATCGATGGCGGCACGGCGCTGCTCGAATCGCCGGCCGGCTGGGCCGGCTTTCCGGTGTTCGGCACGCTGATCTTTGCCGGTGCTCAGCCAGCGGCTGATTTGTTGGAGGCTTGCCGAACCGTTTGCGTCGAGGCAGACTCCCGCACCGGTGTGACCGTACTGCCGCAGTTGCTGGTTGCGCGATACCTTGGCCGTTCGACTGAAAGCGCGCGTGCCTATTTCCTCGCGCTATGGCATCTGATTCGGCCGGCGATGCTGGATCGCGCGGTATGCGCGCCGCGGATCTGGCACACCTGAACATGCGAAGCAGTCATCGACTTTTGACCGACACCCACTACGCATATGGACCTGACTCCCCGCGAAAAAGACAAGCTGCTGCTGTTCACCGCGGCGTTACTCGCTGAGCGACGCCGCGCAAGAGGACTCAAACTCAATTACCCGGAAGCGGTCGCTTTCATCAGCGCGGCTATTCTCGAAGGTGCCCGCGACGGCCAGACCGTTGCCGAGTTGATGAGCTTCGGCACTACGTTGCTCTCTCGTGCCGATGT
>JBDTMS010000660.1:0-3183 GCA_039934195.1 Betaproteobacteria bacterium | reverse complement strand
CGGCAGCACCAACTGCGGACGATCGGTGACCAAGATGAACACCGTGCGCGCCGGCGGTTCTTCGAGCGTCTTCAATAGCGCGTTGGCGGCACTCAAATGCAGTTTGTCCGCAGGCTGGATGACTACGGTTTTGAACTGCCCATAGTGCGGGCTCAGCGCCAGAAAACTGCCGAGATCGCGAATGCGATCGACGGTGATCACGCGCGAGCTAGTCGTCGATGCAGGCGCCGCGTCGGTGTCCGCTGCTGTGGTTTCCGGCGCCGCGGGCTCGAGAAATCGCAGGTCCGGATGCGACGTCGCCGCGTATGACAAGCATGAACGGCATGTCCCGCACGCCTCGGCGCCCACGGCTCGCGCCGAACACAACGTCGCCATCGCCAACGCTTGCGCGAAGCTGCGTTTGCCCACGCCCCGGGGACCGGATAGTAAGGTTGCCGTAGGCAATCCGCTGGGGCGCGCGTGCAGGCTAGCCCAATGCGCTCGGTTCCACGGATAGATCATTGCGTTTTCAACTCAGCGAGGATGACTTCGATTGCGCCGGCAACTTCGGAAATGCTTTGGCCGGCGTCGATCACGCGAAAGCGCTTCGGATCGGCGCGTGCACGTTCGAGATAGCCTTCGCGCACCTTCTGAAAAAATTCGACTTGCTCGCTCTCGAATCGATCGGGGCGCCGGGTTTTACCGGCGCGCTGCCGTCCGACTTCGACCGGTACATCGAACAGTAGGGTCACGTCCGGCTGCAAATTGTCCTGCACCATCGATTCCAGCAGCGCCAGTTTTGCCAGATCGACGCCGCGGCCGAATCCCTGGTAGGCAAACGTGGCATCGGTAAAGCGATCGCAGATGACCACCCTGCCCGCCTGTAATGCGGGTTGAATGATGCGCGCGAGATGCTCACGACGCGCGGCAAAGATCAACAACGTTTCGGTCTCCGGATGCATCGGCGATTCGCTGCTCAGCAGCAGGCTGCGCAACACTTCGCCGAGCGCCGTGCCACCAGGCTCACGCGTGCCGAGGACATCGCGGCCCAGCCGCGCAAAATGATCTTTCAGCGCTTCGACGTGCGTTGTCTTGCCGGCGCCGTCGATGCCTTCGACCGTAATGAACAGACCCTTCATCGCTTCAACTGATATTTTTGCACGGCCCGATTATGCTCCTCCAGATTGTCGGAGAAATACGAAGTGCCGTCCCCGCGCGAGACGAAATAGAGCGCGTTGCTCTGTGCGGGATCCACCGCAGCTTCTAGCGATGCCTGGCCGGGCAGTGCGATCGGCGTCGGCGGCAAGCCAACCCGAGTGTAGGTGTTGTACAGCTGATCCGTTTGCAAGTCGCGTTTTCGCAGATTGCCGTCGAACGCCTTTCCCATCCCGTAGATCACGCTCGGATCGGTCTGCAAGAGCATGCCGCGCTTGAGTCGATTGACGAAGACAGCCGCGACCAGCTTGCGATCCTCGGGGCGGCCGGTCTCTTTTTCAACGATCGACGCCAGGATCAGCGCGTCGTACGGTTTGTCGAACGGCAATCCAGCTACACGCCGCTCCCACGCAGCTTGCAGCCGAGTCGTCATGGTCTGATGAGCGAGCGACAAAATCTGCAGATCGCTTGCGCCGGTGTTGAAGCGATAGGTGTCCGGAAAGAACAGTCCTTCGGGATTGGATTCCGCAATCTTCAAGCGCGCCAGAAGTTCGGCGTCGCTGAGCGGCGCGCTGTCATGCCGCAGGAACGGACTGACATTGAGCGCTGCGCGCATTTCTGCGAACGTCCAGCCTTCGATCAGTGTTATGACGCTTTGCTCGACAATGCCCTGCGACAGTTTCTCGATGAGCTTGTACGGTGTGATCGACGGCGGCAATTCATAGATGCCGGCCTTGACCGCGCCAGCGCGGCCCATCACCCGTCCCAGCACGATGAGCGAGAGGTGTTCATGCAGCAGGCCCTGCTCGACCAGTTGGCGAGCGATGGCGTGGAAGCCCGTACCGGGAGCGACTTCGAACTTCCGCGCGGTTGCGGGAACTTCGACCGACGTCGACGCGAAGTAGACGAGCCAGCCCAATGCCGTGCAGAACAGCAGCATGATCGTGAACACGGTGCTGCGCGCAACGGCGGCCAGACCGCTCGGGCGGCGCGGCGAGCGCCGAGAAGATTTTGCCGCACGCTCGCGACGTCTCATCGTGGTAGCTGTGGGTTCGTTGCGATTCGCTGCGCGCGCCGGCAATCGCTGCGCGCCGGTTGTTCGCGCGGCCTGGGTTGTCGACCGCCCAGCTCAGCACATCGACGCGACACCGCACGTCGACCGCGGACGACGATGGATAGATCAGCCGTCGAAGCGGCGAAAAGCCAGCGTACCGTTGGTACCCCCGAAGCCGAACGAATTCGACAGCGCGACATCGATCTTCGACTTGCGCGCCTCGTTCGGCACGTAGTCGAGGTCGCACTGGGGATCGGGATTGTGCAAGTTAATCGTCGGCGGCGCGATTTGCTGTTCGATCGCGAGCGCAGTGAAGACTGCTTCGATCCCGCCCGCCGCGCCGAGTAGATGGCCGGTCATCGATTTGGTCGAGCTGATCGCCACCGCCTTTGCGTGATTGCCGAAGCAGCGCTTGATAGCGATAGTTTCGGCGATATCGCCCAGCGGCGTCGACGTCCCATGCGCGTTGATGTAGTCGACTTCGTCGGCGTTCAAGCCGCCGCTGCGCAGCGCGTTGACCATCGCACGCGAGGCGCCTTCGCCGTCTTCGCACGGGGCGGTCATGTGGTGCGCATCGGCGCTCATGCCGTACCCGGATAGCTCGCAATAGACATGCGCGCCGCGCTTGCGAGCGTGCTCCAATTCTTCGATGACGATAACACCGGCGCCTTCGCCCAGCACGAAGCCATCGCGCTCGGCATCCCATGGTCTGCTAGCCGTCGCCGGATCGTCATTGCGAGTGCTCAATGCGCGCATCGCGGAGAAGCCACCGACACCGAGCCGGCAAACCGATGACTCGGAGCCGCCCGCGACCATCACGTCCGCGTCGCCGTATTCGATCAATCGCATCGATTCTCCGATGCAGTGATTCGCGGTCGTACACGCGGTTACCATCGCCAAGTTCGGGCCCTTGAGGCCGAACATGATCGACAGATTTCCCGACACCATGTTGATGATGGCGCCGGGAATAAAGAACGGAGAAATTTTGCGGGGAC
>JBDTMS010000659.1:0-3190 GCA_039934195.1 Betaproteobacteria bacterium | reverse complement strand
GCGGCCGAAGGCGCTGAACCGCCCGAGCACGGCGACTGGACCATCGATCAGCGCTGGGATGCCTATACCGCGAGTGAGCACGCTGTCTGGAAAACATTGTTCGAACGGCAGACGCGTTTGCTGCCGCGCCGCGTATGCGACGCATTTAAGGACGGCATGCGCGATCTGCCGATCGACGCCGATCGCATCCCCGACTTTCGCCGCTTGAGCGACGTGCTCATGCAGCGGACCGGCTGGCAGATCGTCGCGGTGCCGGGTCTGGTGCCCGATGAGGTCTTCTTCGAGCATCTCGCGAATCGCCGCTTTCCGGCCGGTCAATTTATTCGCAAGCCCGACGAGCTGGATTATCTCGAGGAACCCGACATCTTCCACGACGTGTTCGGTCATGTGCCGATGCTGCTGAACCCGGCGATCGCCGATTACATCCAGGCCTACGGTGTCGGCGGGCTGCGCGCACAACGGCTCGGCAAATTGACCAACCTCGCGCGGGTATACTGGTACACGGTCGAGTTCGGTCTGCTGCAGCAGGCGGACGGCTTGCGGATCTACGGAGCAGGTATTGCATCATCATTTTCCGAAAGCGTTTTTGCACTCGACGATGCCTCGCCAAATCGCGTCCGATTCGAGGTCGAGCGCGTCATGCGCACGCGCTATCGCATCGACGACTTTCAAGAAACCTATTTTGTCATCGACAGCCTCGACGAGTTGCTGGCGCTGGCGCAGATCGACTTTGCACCGATCTATCAGCGGATCGAGACATTGCCGGACTACCAACCGGGACAATTCGTCGCGGGCGATCATACGATCGATCGCGGCACCGGCCGCTACCATCAGGCCCGCCGCAAATCGCAGTAGCGCCCGCTGAACCATCCGCGCCCGCTCGCGCAGGTGCGCGGTGGACGCGACTGACATACTCACGATGCCGACACGAATTTCCGATCTTCACATCGCGCAGAGCGATCCGCTGCCGGAACCGCGGACGCTGCGGGACGAGCAGCCTGCAAGCGACGCGCAAGCGATGCACGTTGCGCAATCGCGCGAGGCCGTGCGCAGTATCCTGCGCGGCAAAGACGATCGCCTGCTCGCCGTCGTCGGACCGTGCTCGATTCACGACCCGGACTCCGCGCTCGAGTATGCACAACGGCTCGGCGCGCTCTCTCAGCGCGTGTCGCAATCCCTGCTGCTGGTGATGCGCGTGTACTTCGAGAAGCCGCGCACCCGCATGGGCTGGAAAGGCTTGATCTACGATCCGACCTTGAATGGAGAGGGCAGCATTGGCGATGGACTGCGCGCGGCGCGCGGCATCTTGCTGGAATGCGCGCGGCTCGGCGTACCCGCTGCATCGGAGATCCTCGATCTGGTCACGCCGCAGTACTACGCGGAGTTGCTAACGTGGGGTGCAATCGGCGCACGCACGGTCGAGAGCCCGCTGCATCGGCAGATGGCCTCCGCGTTGTCTGCGCCGGTCGGCTTCAAGAACGCCACTAACGGCAGCGTCGAAATTGCCATCGACGCGATTCACGTCGCGGCCCAGTCGCACCGCTTCCCGAGTATCTCGCTGGAGGGCCGAGCGATCGTGATTACCACCACCGGCAACCCGGATTGCCATCTAGTGTTGCGGGGATCGAGTCAAGGTCCGAACTACGACGAAACCAGCGTGGCTCGCGCCGCCGCCGCGCTGGAGAAAAGCGGACTGCCGGGCCGCGTGATGGTGGACTGCAGCCACGGCAACAGCGATAAAGATTACCGCAAGCAGCCCGCAGTCGCGCTCGACGTTGCAAGTCAGATCGCCAACGGCTCCGTGCAGATCAGCGGAATTCTGATCGAGAGCCACTTGGTCGAAGGCCGGCAAGACATCACCAACGGGCGCGATGGCCTTCGCTACGGACAGAGCGTGACCGACGGCTGCATCGGCTGGGACGCTACGGCCTCGCTGCTGGAAACGCTTGCCGAATCGATCGAGCGGCGGCGCGCTGTTATCGCGCGGTCTGCGACCAGCAGCAGCTGACGCGCACCGGTTAACTTCTATCAAGGCGAGCGCTTTGCCGTACTAGCGACCGCCAATTTCGCACCAGGAGAGCCTACCCATGCCGAGCCGTCACCACGAACGCCATCGAATACAAAGCATCGGCTGGCTGCGTGCGGCCGTGCTGGGTGCGAACGATGGGATCGTGTCAACATCGAGTTTGATTCTCGGCGTCGCCGCAGCACATGCTTCGCACAGCAGTATTCTCATTGCCGGCGCCGCCAGTGTAGTCGCGGGTGCAATGTCGATGGCAACCGGCGAATATGTTTCGGTCCATTCGCAAGCAGATACCGAACGCGCGGCGATCGAACAGGAGCGAGCGGAGCTCAAGGCCGACGATCGCGGCGAACGCAGCGAGCTCACGGCGATCTATGTTGCCCGCGGTCTCGACTCCGAGCTCGCAGCGCGAGTTGCCGAGCAACTCATGGCGCATGACGCGCTTGGTGCGCATGCACGCGACGAGCTTGGTATTTCCACCATGTTGCGTGCAAGGCCGCTACAAGCAGCGATCGCGTCCGCGCTTAGTTTTGCCGCCGGCGCCGCGATGCCGTTATTGGTCGTAGTCGCGAGCGCCGACTCGCATCTCATTCCGATCGTCGCGGGAACCTCGCTGCTGTTTCTAGCTTGCCTCGGCGGGCTTGCTGCCCGCGCGGGCGGCGCAAATGTCGTCAATGGTGTGATGCGTGTAACGTTCTGGAGTGCGCTCGCAATGGCTGTTACCGCAGGCATCGGCGCGCTGATCGGAACGGGTATCGACTAGCTCGTTTCCTCATGGAAAGGAACATCGCCGAATGACTCCACTTAAATCGCCGCTGAAGCGGGAGCTCGTCGTCGGTAAGGCGACCTTCGTCCTGACCATATCGCCGGAGGGATTCAAGCTGGTGCCCAAGGGCAAACGCAAAGGATTGGAGATGTCGTGGGAATCGCTGGTCAGCGGCGATGCCGCGCTTGCGGTCGCGCTGCACGCATCGCTGGGTTTGCAGAACGAACCGCAAGACGACAAGAAGCGCAGCTAGCGTCGGAGCCCCGGCATAGCAACGGTGGCAGGCTTAAAGCCTTTCCAGCAATGCATCGTCTCGGTGACGCCGTATAGCCCGCCTCGGCTGCGTGTGCGCTTCTCCCGCAGCGCACCTTTCCAACGATCTCTAACGAACAGCAGAGGAC
>JBDTMS010000658.1:0-3191 GCA_039934195.1 Betaproteobacteria bacterium | reverse complement strand
GGCCCGCAGCGCTTGGAAAGCCGAGCTTGAGCTTGAAGAAAAACCGGTCGAGCTGCGCTTCGGGCAGCGGATAGGTGCCCTCCATCTCCAGCGGATTCATCGTGGCGAGCACGAAGAACGGCTGCTGCAGCGGGTGCGTCTGTCCGCCGGCGGACACGCTGTTTTCCTGCATCGCTTCGAGCAGCGCCGACTGCGTCTTCGGCGTCGCGCGGTTGATCTCATCGGCCAGCACCAGATTGGCGAAGATCGGACCGTGCTGGAATTCGAGCGATTTCTTGCCGGCCTCGGTCTCACGCACGATGGTCGCGCCGATGATGTCGCCGGGCATCAGATCGGGCGTGAATTGAATACGCGAGAACTTCAAATGCAGCACGTCGGCCAACGTTTGCACCAGCTTGGTTTTGCCGATACCGGGAATGCCTTCCAGCAGCACGTGCCCGCGCGCCAGCAGACATGTCATGATGCCGACGATGTTGTCTTCGTTGCCGACGATGATCCGCGAGACTTCATCGCGCACGATGCGAAAGTTGTGACGGAATGCCTCGACCTGGCTGCCTACGGCGTCGATCATTGTTGCGGGTCCTGGCGCAGCTGCATGAAATAGTCCTTTACGATTTGCCGGTGGCGTACGGCGACGCCTTCCGGCGCGGTGGATTGCGCTTCTGCAAACGTGCCGCGCGCGGCAACGCTCTGCGTATCTAGCATCGATTTCTGCTCTTTGCTTTCGGCATAAAACCACGTCTTCGACTTACTCTCTTCGTCGCTTTGAGTCTCGTTGGGCATCGCTTCTTTTCTAAGTTGCACTTCGAGACGCGTAGTTTTTTTCCCCAGCACCGGATCGGACGGCGCGTCGCCGAGCGCTGAGCCGGCCTTAGTGCCTTCTTGCTGCTGCGATGCCTGGTTTGCCTTGGCGACAGCGGCCGCCCGGTACATCGTGCCCCCCGGCATGTTGGTCTTGCCGGCTTCCGGCGAAGGCGTCGCCATCTGCGCGGCCTGCTGGCCGAAGCGTCCAGCGGATAGCGCTGAGCGCTGAGCAACCGCGAGCTGCAATTGCTGCAGCGACTGCGAAGCCTGATTGACGTTCTTCTGCACGTCGAGCTGTTCGGCGATCTTGTTCAGGCGATCGACGGCTTCTTTGGCGGCTGCGGCAGAGGGCTCACGCTGCTGCGATTCGTCGCCGGCACGGCCGCCACCGATCTTGAGCAATGCTTCGAGATTTTTGTTCGTCGGCGCGGTGTCCGGCGGGCCGGTTTCGGCCGGTTTGCCGGCGGCGTCTTTCGCCGCCATGTTCCGCATGAGATCGGCCGCCTTGCGGGCATCGCCTTCCTGCAGCGCATCGGCTACTGCGTCCAGTTTCTTATTGCCGCGCAGTTTCTCGGAAAGCTGATAGAGGCCCTCGCGCGTCGAAGCGGCCTGCAGATTGCGCTGCTCGAGCGCTTGCTGAGCGGCGGCAAGGGCGCGCTGCTTTTGTTCGTCGGTCGCCTGCCGCCGATCCAGCGTGCTCAAGGCCTGCTCGAGCTTGGCTGCGGTTTGCGCATCGTCGTCCTTGATCTCGACCGCCAGCTGGCGAAGCTGCTGTACTTGCCGCGCGTCCGACGCGGACATTCCGCTGTCGATTTGCGCCACGGCGTCCGACAGGTGTGCCAATGGCGGCGCAAACCAGGCGATCGCCAATAGCGCGACGGACACCGCGCCGGCCGCGAGCGTAGAGCGCCGCAGCCGGATCGGCAGCAGCCGAGCGGGATCGAGCGCACGCGCCGAGCTCGCCGCTCGCGCGATCTGCGCGGCAGTCCAGGCCGACGCGTTTGGATGCTGGATGAACCAATACGCGGTCTTGAGCTCATCCTTCAAGCCGGCGCGCTGATCGGCCTCGAACGCCGCGCGGGTCAACGTTGCGCGCGTGGCAAAACGGTTGCGTACCAGCAGAAACACGCCTGCCGCGCCGAGCAAGAAAGCGATCAAGATCGCCAACGCCGTCAGCGCCGGACCTTCGCTGCCGAGGAGCACGAGCACACGCCACAGCAGCAATCCAACCGCAATCAGTCCGATCAGCACACAACCATCGTAGACCGCACGGTGCATCAGTAAACGGCGGCGCACTCGACCCAGCGCATGCAGGATAATTTCCTGGTTCGACATGGATCGATTGTAGCCTACCGGATGCGCGCCATGGTTTGCGGCGACGCATCGCTGGTTCTTTACGCACTGGATTCGTGGCTTCAGCGCGTACCGGGATTGTTTCAGCGCGATCGGTCCGCCGATTCGGTACTGGCAAAGGCGTGTGGTTAAGCGCGACACTCACGGCGTTTTCGCGCAAAGCGATCGGGTTTCAAGCGCGAAGCGACCGGCGTTTCAGCGCAACGCGGCCGGTGTTCAGTGCAAAGCGAGACCGGTGTTGTAGCGCAAAGCAAATGGTGCGGTAACATGCGCGGCACCGAACAACTAGCGCGCGGCCGGCACCCCCGCAGTCGCATCGTGCGCCTCAACCCAAAGCGAACGTCTCATGCGATCGTTGATTTGCTCGAGCTTGCTGAGTGTGCTGGTGTGGGCCGCCGCGGGACACGCGGTGCGGGCGGATGCCATCGATCGCCCGCACATTCTCTACATTACTGTCGACGACCTCGGCTGGAAGGACGTCGGCTTTCACGGCAGCATGGTACAGACGCCGACGCTCGATGCGCTTGCGGCGTCGGGCGCGCGGCTCGAGCAGTTCTACGTGCAGCCATTCTCCTCGCAGACGCGCGCGGCCGCGATGACCGGCCGCTACCCGATGCGCTACGGCTTCCAGACGATGCAGGTGCAATGGTTCAGCCGCTTCGGGTTGGCCAACGACGAGCGACTGCTCGCGCGCGCCCTGCAGGAAGCCGGCTACCGCACCGCGCTGATCGGTAAATGGCAGCTCGGACAAGGTAGCAAAGAATTGCTGCCGACCGCCCGCGGGTTCGACTATTTCTACGGTCACCTGAGTGGCGAGATCGACTACTTTCGCAAGACCAATCGGGGTGGGCACCTCGACTGGCACCGCGGCGACAAGCTCGTCAAAGAAGCCGGCTACGTCACCAGTCTGCTAGGCAAAGACGCGGTACGCTGGATCCATCGACAAGATGCAGGTAGGCCGCTGTTCGTCTGGCTTGCATTCGCCGCGCCGCAATCGCCGCTGCAGGCGCCCGCGCAATTTCTCGACCGCTATC
>JBDTMS010000657.1:0-3195 GCA_039934195.1 Betaproteobacteria bacterium | reverse complement strand
CGAACATCGAAGAGCTGCGCAAGCTGCTCACCGACTTCATCAACGAACACACGCCGATCGTGACCGGGGACGAGGTTGACACGCAGCCCACACTCGGATTCCAGCGCGTGATCCAACGCGCAATTTTGCACGTTCAATCCTCGGGCAAAAAAGAAGTTACCGGCGCCAATGTGCTGGTTGCCATCTTCGGCGAGAAAGATTCGCACGCGGTTTATTTTCTGCACCAGAAAGGGGTCACGCGCCTCGATGTGGTGAATTACATCTCGCACGGGATCAGCAAGGTGCCGCAGGCGGGGCCCGCCAAGCAGCAGGAAAACGAATCCGAAGGCGAGCAAGAACAGAATCAAGGCGGTGCGCTAGAGACCTACACGATGAATCTCAACGCGCTCGCCATTTCCGGCAAGATCGATCCGTTGATCGGCCGCGAGCGCGAGCTTGAGCGGGTTGTGCAAACGCTGTGCCGCCGCCGCAAGAATAATCCTCTGCTGGTCGGCGAAGCGGGTGTCGGCAAGACCGCGATCGCTGAGGGACTCGCACGCCGCATCATTGAAGGCAGCGTGCCCGATATCCTTGCGCGCTGTCAGGTCTACGCGCTTGACATGGGTGCATTACTGGCGGGCACTAAGTACCGGGGCGATTTCGAGCAGCGGTTGAAGGCGGTGCTCAAACAGCTGCTGGATAACCCAAACACGATTTTGTTCATCGATGAGATTCATACGCTGATCGGCGCCGGCGCCGCTTCCGGCGGCACGCTCGACGCATCGAATCTGCTTAAACCGGCGCTATCTACCGGGCAGCTCAAGTGCATCGGTGCCACGACCTATACCGAATACCGCGGTATCTTCGAGAAGGATCACGCGTTGTCGCGCCGGTTTCAGAAGATCGACGTCGTTGAGCCCAGCGTCCAAGAAACGGTCGAGATTTTGCGCGGACTCAAGAGCCGTTTCGAGGCGCATCACGGCGTGCGCTACACGACATCGGCACTGACCTCTGCGGCCGAATTGTCGGCACGGTATATCAACGATCGTCATTTGCCGGATAAGGCGATCGACGTCATCGACGAGGCCGGTGCTGCGCAGCGAATACTGCCCAAGTCGAAACAGCGTCGCGTGATCACCAAGCACGAGATCGAAGACATCATCGCGAAGATTGCACGTATCCCGCCGCACAACGTGTCGTCCAACGATCGCAGCAAGCTGCAGAACCTGGACCGCGATTTGAAAGCGGTAGTGTTCGGCCAAGAGAAAGCGATCGATGCGCTCGCCTCGGCAATCAAGATGGCACGTAGCGGTCTCGGCAATCCGCAGAAGCCAACCGGGTGTTTCCTGTTCTCTGGGCCGACGGGCGTCGGGAAAACCGAAGTCGCGCGTCAGCTGGCCTACACAATGGGCGTGGAGCTAATTCGCTTCGACATGTCGGAATACATGGAGCGCCATGCTGTATCCAGGATGATCGGTGCGCCTCCCGGTTATGTCGGGTTCGATCAAGGCGGTCTGCTCACTGAAGCGATCAGCAAGCACCCCTATTCGGTGCTTCTACTCGATGAAATCGAAAAGGCACACCCGGACATCTTCAATATTCTTCTGCAGGTGATGGATCATGGCACGCTCACGGACAACAATGGCCGCAAGGCGGATTTCCGTAACGTGGTGTTGATCATGACGACGAATGCAGGCGCCGAGTCGCTCACAAAAAGCATGATGGGTTTCACGCCTTCGATGGTGCAGGGCGACGAGCTGCAAGAGATCAAGCGCATGTTCACGCCCGAGTTCCGCAATCGTCTCGACGCGACGATCTCGTTCGCCCCGCTCACGCATGAGGTGATCATGCGTGTTGTCGACAAGTTCCTCATGCAACTCGAGGATCAACTACACGAGAAGAAAGTCGAGGTCAGCTTTACTCAGGCTTTGAAGGATCATCTTGCCAAGCACGGCTTCGATCCGCAGATGGGTGCGCGGCCGATGGCGCGCCTGATTCAGGACACGATCCGGCGCGGCCTGGCGGATGAGCTGCTGTTCGGCAAGCTTGTCGCGGGCGGCAAAGTCCTGGTAGACGTCGACGCGGATGGAAAGGTGCGCCTTGAGTTTCCCGCAGTGGAAGAAACGCCGGAAGCAAGCGTCGCTTCTTGAAGCAGCGCTAACAAACAATTACGGGCAAGTCCGATAGGCTTGCCCGTTTTTATTGCGCCTGCGAATCCGCGTATGCGGATTCTTCACGGTGGCACAGGCAATAGCGCCTGCCTCAGGGTCCGGTAGCGATCGGGCGAGACGAATCAGCGATCCACTCGCTCCACGAGCCGGGGTACAAACGCGAGCCTGGCAATTCAGCAATCTCCATCGCTAACACGTTGTGGCATGCGCTGATGCCGGATCCGCATTGATGCACGACACGAGATGGCGATGCTGTTTGCAGAAGTATTTCGAATTCGCGCTTCAACACGCCCGGAGACTTAAACCGGCCGTCAGGTCCGAGATTATCTTTGTACAAGCGGTTTCTGGCGCCCGGTATGTGGCCCGCCACAGGATCGACCGGTTCGGTCTCGCCGCGGAAGCGCTCTGCCGACCGCGCGTCGACCAAAACCATTTCGCTCTGGTTGAGATGCTCTCGGACGTAGTTTGCGTCGACCATCGCTTCGCGTGGCCGGGCCGTGAAAGTAGCGGGCTTGATGTTCGGGAGCTCTGCGGTGACCGGCAGACTTTCCCGTAACCAGGCTTCCCAGCCGCCATCCAGCACCGCCACTGCGTCGTGGCCTAGCCAACGCAGCATCCACCATAAGCGGGTCGCCGATGATCCCGCGGCGCTGTCGTAGCAGATCACTTGCTTCGAGGCGTCAACGCCATTGCGGCCGAGCCATTCAGTGAAGCGTTCTGGCTCCGGCAGGGGATGACGTCCATTGCGGCCGTTTTTCGGAGCAGCGAGGTCATGGTCGGTGTGTGCAAATCGAGCGCCCGGAACATGCGATTGCGCATACGCTTGAGCTCCCGCGTCCGGCTTCATCAAGTCATGCCGACAATCGAAAATAACCCAGTTAGCGTCGTTAAGATGAGGATTGAGTTGGTCTGCCGAGATGATTGTCGTGTAGCTCATAGTCGATTCGAGTTCAGGTTTCAGATCCATCGAGCCATGCGCGCGCCAAGGGCTCATCATCGAATACGCGCACTTCGGCATCGAGAAAAAGTTGCGACAACCAGGCGC
>JBDTMS010000656.1:0-3200 GCA_039934195.1 Betaproteobacteria bacterium | reverse complement strand
GACGCCGGTCACCTGCAATGCGCGCAATGCATCGATCACGCGATCGGGGCCGACCGGCAGCCCGGCTTCGCGCAGCACGCGCGCGAAGTGCATGAGGTTTTGCGCGAGCATCATGCGATTGGGCCGGCGCTAAAGCGACGCTGCCTCGGCGCGCACTTCGGCCAGCAGGCGCGCGGCCTCGCTGCCGCGCACGCGCGCGATGTCGTCCTGATATTTCAGCAGCGCGCCCAAGGTGTCGTCGATCGTGTTCGGGTCGAGCGAAAGTGCGTCGAGCTCGACCAGCGCCTGCGACCAGTCGATCGTTTCGGCGACGCCCGGCAGCTTGAACAGATCCATGCTGCGGAGTTTTTGCACGAACGCGACGACTTCGCGCGAGAGCTGCTGCGCGGCGCCGGGAACTTTGCGAGTCACGATGTCCAACTCACGCGCGGCGGTCGGATAATCGACCCAGTGATACAGACACCGGCGCTTGACGGCGTCGTGGATCTCTCGCGTGCGATTCGATGTGAGCACGACGATGGGCGGCTGCGCGGCCTTGATCGTGCCGATCTCGGGGATCGTGATCTGAAAGTCCGACAGCACCTCGAGCAAGTACGCTTCGAACGGCTCGTCGGTGCGATCCAGCTCGTCGATCAGCAGCACCGGCGGGCCGGCGCTGTCGCTTTCCAAGGCCTGCAGCAGCGGACGCTTGATCAAAAAGCGCTCGGCGAAAATATCCTGTCCGAGTCCTTCGCGCGAGGCGACGCCTTCGGCTTCCGCCAAACGGATCTCGATCATCTGGCGTGGATAGTTCCATTCGTACACCGCCGATGCGATGTCCAAACCTTCGTAGCACTGCAGGCGGACCAGCCGGCGCTTCAAGGTATGTGCGAGTGCTTTGGCGATCTCGGTTTTACCGACACCGGCTTCGCCTTCGAGAAACAGCGGCCGGCCCATGCGCAACGCGAGAAATACAGCAGTTGCGAGGCTGCGCTCGGCGACGTAGTCGGCGCTGTTGAGCAACGCCAGCGTGGCGTCGATGCTGTCGGGAAGAGGGGCGAGGTTAGGCGGCATGCTGCGGGTCCACGGAAGCGCGGGCAGACGATAAATAAGGCGGCGGGTTACACGCCGTTCATTGCGTCAAAGGTAGATCGAAGCTTGCTGCACGCGTACCTTGACTGGGCTGCCGAGTCGTTCGAGCGGGTGCGCGATCGGGCGATACACTCGTGGCAGCTAATGCACCGCCGCGCTTCGCGCTATCCCAATGCGACCCCCACTGCGCGTTTTGCCATAACCGCGACCAGATGCGCGCGGTAATCAGCGCTGGCGTGCATGTCGGAACTCAAATCGTGGGCAGGTACTTTGATATTTTCCAGGGCCGCAGCGGAGAAATTCGAGCTCAGCGCTGTTTCCATCGCCGGCACTCGAAACACGCTCGGCGCCGCACCCGTGACCGCGACGCGAACCCCATCCGCGCCTTCGCTTACCATCACACCGACAAGGGCATAGCGCGACGCCTGGTTTCTGAACTTCATGTAACCCGCGCGCTTGGGAATCGGAAAGCTGACGGAGACGATCACCTCGTCGGGCGCAAGAGCGGTCTCGTACATGCCGGTGAAGAAGGCGTCGGCGGCGATCTTGCGTTTATTGGTATTGACTGTCGCGTTCAGACCGACGACCGCCGCAGGATAATCAGCGCCCGGATCGTTGTTCGCTACCGATCCGCCGAGCGTGCCCATATTGCGGATCATGCGATCGCCGATGCAGCCGGCCAGCAGCGACAATGCGGGAATCGATTTCGCAATTGCCTCGGAGCGCGCCACTTCCGCGTGACGCGTCATCGCGCCGATCGTGATGACGCCGCCGTCGACCTTGATTCCCTTCAGGTCCGGGATTGCATTCAAGTCGATCAGGTCGGATGGCGACGCGAGCCGAAATTTCATCGCCGCAATCAGCGTCTGTCCGCCGGCGAGCAGCTTGGCGTCGCTGTTGGCGGCAAGTATCGCTGCCGCTTCGCTGAGACTGGTCGGCTTCAAATAGTTGAACTGGTACATGAGCGGTCCTCGGGTTGTCGTCGGCAATGGGGCGGGGCGGACTGCGATCGATAGGTGCAGGTCAGCCCTGCATTGCCTGCGCGCCGGCCTTCACCGCCTTCACGATGTTGTGATAGCCGGTGCAGCGGCACATGTTGCCGTCGAGCTCGGCCCGGATCGTTTCGTCGTCGAGATCTTTGCGATTGCGCGCCAGCTCGATCGCGCTCATCACCATGCCCGGCGTGCAGAACCCGCACTGCAAACCATGATTGTCGCGAAACGCTTCCTGCATCGGGTGCAGCGTGCCATCGGCTTTGGCGATGCCTTCGATGGTGACGATGTCGCTGCCGTTCGCTTGCGCGGCGAGCATGTTGCAGCACTTCACCGCCTTGCCGTCGACGTGGATGGTACAGGCGCCGCACTGTGCGGTGTCGCAGCCGACGTGCGTGCCGGTCAGGCGCAGGTCTTCTCGGATGAAGTCCACCAGCAGCCGACGCGGCTCTACATCATGGGCGACGGCTTTGCCGTTGACGGTTAGTTTCAGTGCAATGGCCATTCGAATTCCTCCACGTTATTCGGTGTATTGCGATGTCTCGCTCGCCCTTCAGCGTCTCGCCCACATCGAACGCTTCGACGCGGTGGCTGTGTCGCACCGCAGTGGATGTGTCCGAGCGCATTGACGGTGTCGCGGGACCGAGCCGGTGGTGCGCTCCGACTCGAAATTTAGATGATGGTCTGCATCCTAGACTATGGTCCACGCGTTATCAACACGGCCACCCGCGCCGCGGTCAGGGCGACACCAGCCCGGCGACACGCTGCGCGATCGCCAGACACGCGGTCAGGCCCGGCGACTCGATGCCGTACAGATTGACCATGCCGCGCACGCCGTGATCGGCCGGACCTTGAATCAGGAAGTCGGCTGCAGGCTCGTCCGGTCCGGAAATCTTCGGCCGAATGCCGGTATAGCCGGGTTGCAGCGCGCCGTCTTTGAGCGCGGGATAGTAGCGACGCACGGCTTCGTAGAACAGCGGCTCGCGCGATTCGTCGAAGGCGTAGTCGACCGCATCGATCCAGCACACGTCCGGTCCGAAGCGCGCCTGACCGCCGAGATCCAACGTGACGTGCACACCGAGAAATGCGTGCGTCGCCAGCGGATAGATCAGACGATGAAACGGCGTCTTGCCGCTG
>JBDTMS010000655.1:0-3205 GCA_039934195.1 Betaproteobacteria bacterium | reverse complement strand
CTTGCGTACGCGATAGCGCCCGCTGCGAAAGAACTCGTCCAGAACATTATTTTCGTTGGTTGCCAGAATCAAGCGTCGTATCGGCAATCCCATCTGCCGAGCGATGTGGCCGGCAAAGATATTTCCGAAGTTTCCCGACGGCACGCAAAACGAAACCGGCTGGCCGATCTCGCGCACCACCGAAAAATAGCCTTTGAAGTAGTAGACCGCCTGCGCCACGACACGCGCCCAGTTGATCGAGTTGACCGTGCCGATTCGATAGCGTTTCTTGAAATCGCTGTCATTGCTGACTGCCTTCACGATGTCCTGGCAATCATCGAAGATGCCGCGGATACCGATGTTGAAGATGTTCGGATCCTGCAGCGAATACATCTGCGCGGTCTGGAACGGGCTCATTTTCCCGTACGGCGACAACATGAACACGCTGACGCCTCGCTTGCCGCGCATTGCATATTCCGCGGCCGATCCGGTGTCGCCCGAGGTTGCGCCGAGGATATTCAAACTCTGATTTGAATGCGTGAGAACATATTCGAACAGATTGCCCAGCAGCTGCATCGCCAGATCTTTGAACGCGAAGGTCGGGCCGTTCGACAACTGCAGCAAATAGATGTCCGGCCGAATGCGCTGGACCGGCGTGATGTCCGGCGTACTGAACGAGGCCGCCGTGTAGGTTCGCTGGGTTAAGTCGCGCAAATCGGATTCGGGAATATCATCGCAGTACAAGCGCAGGATCTCGAACGCGAGCTCGGCATAGGAAAGCGCGCTCCAGGCCTGCAACTGCGCATGCGAAATACGCGGATAGCGCTCAGGTACGATGAGACCACCATCGGGCGCCAGCCCTTCCAGCAGAACCTCAGAAAAGCGCTGAGGCGCCATTGCGCCTCGCGTGCTCACGTATCGCATAGTCGGTCGGGTTCCAAGGTGTTCGGACAACGTGTCAGGCGGCGAGATCTTCCAGCCGGATACGCGTTACTTTGCCGAGGTTGACCGGCAGTCTCTCGATACGTTCGATGGCGGCATTGACGTTTTTCTCGACCGTCAGATGCGTGAGCATGATGATGTCCACTTGCTCTTCACCCTCGCCCGGCTCCTTTTGCACCATTGCATCGATGGAGATGGAAAGATCGGCGAGGATGCGCGTGATATCGGCGAGCACACCCGGACGGTCGACGACGCGCAGACGCAAGTAGTACGAAGTCTCCACCTCGTCCATCGGCAAGATCGGCGCATCGGATAATGCGTCAGGTTGAAATGCAAGATGTGGAACGCGGTTTTCCGGATCGGCGGTATGCATGCGGGTGACATCCACAAGATCCGCCACCACCGCTGAAGCGGTTGGATCCGCGCCCGCGCCGGCGCCGTAGTACATCGTGGCGCCGACCGCATCGCCTTTCACCAGCACCGCGTTCATCACGCCTTCGACGTTCGCGATCAATCGTCGCGCGGGAATGAGCGTGGGATGCACCCGCAGCTCAATCCCGTTCGCGGTGCGTCGCGTAATACCAAGCAGTTTGATGCGATAGCCGAGCTCCTCGGCGTAGCGGATGTCCTCGCGCGTCAACGCGGAAATGCCTTCGGTGTAAGCCTTATCGAACTGCATCGGGATGCCGAAGCCGATGCCCGCCAGGATCGTCAGCTTGTGTGCCGCGTCGATGCCTTCGATGTCGAAGGTCGGATCGCTCTCCGCGTAACCCAATCGCTGCGCGTCTGCCAGCGCGGCAGCAAAACCGACGCCGGTGTCCCGCATTTTCGACAATATGAAATTGCTGGTGCCGTTGATTATGCCGGCGATCCACTCGATCCGATTGGCAGTGAGTCCTTCTCGAATCGCCTTGATGATCGGGATGCCGCCGGCGACGGCCGCTTCGAACGCGACCATTACTCGCTTCCTCTGCGCGGCGAGAAAGATCTCGTTGCCGTGATGCGCGAGCAGCGCCTTGTTCGCCGTGACAACATGCTTGCCATTCTCGATAGCCAGCATGATCAGCTCTTTCGCGACCTTGGTTCCACCGATGAGCTCGACCACGATGTCGATGTCCGGATCGCGAACTACCGCGAATGCGTCCTCGGTTATATGAGCTGCATCGCCGACAATCGCCTTCGCGCGTTCCACATCTTTGTCCGCGACGACGGTCAGCGTGATCGCACGGCCGGCTCGGCGCGTGATTTCTTCTTGATTTCGCCGTAGCACGGAGAACGTGCCGCCGCCGACAGTACCGATCCCCAGCAATCCGACCCGAATGGGCCGCATCATTTGAATTCCTTGCGAAACGCGAATGACGGAATGACGAACCCTTCGCGGAAGTAGAATTTGTGCGCGCGCGTTCGCTGGGTGCCGGAGTCGAGCTCCATCCCCGTACAGCCGCGCGCTCGGGCCAAGCCTTCTGCGAAACTCAACAATGCGTGTCCCACCCCGCCGGAGCGCCGCGATTCGTCGGTCACCAAATCGTCGATGTAGAACTTGTGGCCGACATGCGTGTTCTGAAAATAGCGGAACACGGCCACGCCGACGACTTGCTCCGCATTGACCGCCACGCACATCTCGCCGCCGGATGCGAACACAGCCTGCATCTTGCCGATGTAATCGGGCGCGAGCTGGGGACGCAGTTGGCGATGCACGGCTTCCGAACGCGCAAGCCAGACGGGCTCGATCAACTGCCCATTCTCATCAGTGATACGGATAATTTCCATCGCGTTTGGTGGCAAACGTTTGATGTTACGCAAACAACCCAGTGTGGCGCTAGTGCTGCGACATCATCCCGCTTCAGCGAACAATCACGCCGATGCGGGGACCAGCCGGACGGGCGGCGCGAGCAAGCCATCGCGACGGAACATGTCGCGCAGTCCTCGAATCGCCTGGCGCGTACGCGCTTCGTTTTCGATCATCGAGAAGCGAACATGATCGTCTCCGTACTGGCCGAAACCGATGCCGGGCGACACTGCAACCTTGGCTTCGGACAGCAACTTCTTCGCGAATTCTAGCGAGCCCATCGCGCGGTACATCTCCGGAATCTGCGCCCAGACATACATTGTCGCCTTCGGTATCGTCACGTTCCAGCCGACGCTGTGCAGCCCGGCACACAGGACGTCGCGGCGTTTTTGGTAGGTCGATTGAATCTGCTGGACGCAGTCCTGCGGACCTTCGAGCGCGACGATAGACGCAACTTGAATTGGGGTGAAGGTGCCGTAGTCGTGATAGCTCTTG
>JBDTMS010000654.1:0-3217 GCA_039934195.1 Betaproteobacteria bacterium | reverse complement strand
GGCGTCAACGTCTGGGGTGTGATCAACGGCGTGCGCGTGTTCGTGCCGATCATGCTGCGGCAAGACGAGCCGTGTCATGTGGTCAACACCGCGTCGGTCGCCGGCCTGTTGTCGCCGCCGGGGATGGGAATCTATTGTGTCTCGAAGCACTCCGTCGTCGCGTTGAGCGAATGCCTGTTTCAAGATCTCGCGGCGCGCAACTCGAAAATCGGCGTGTCGCTGTTATGTCCGGCCTACGTTCCTACCGGCATCAGCGACTCGGAGCGGAACCGGCCCGCGACTTTGCGGAACTCACCACGCTCGCGCTCCGCTGAAGATCTGGAACGCGAAGAGCAATTGCGCCACGCCGTGCAATCGGGCAAGGTCTCCGCTGAGAACGTCGCCGATCTGGTGCTGCAGTCGATGATCGACGAGAAATTCTACGTGCTCACGCACCCGCGCATCAAAGCCGCGATTCAAATGCGCATGGAAGATATTTTGAACGAGCGCGACCCCACCGACACGTCGAAGCCGCGACGTTGATCCTCAACCTTTCCACGGCAGCACCAGCGAGACGGTCAGCGCCACCAGATAAGCCAGCGGCAGCACGGCCTTGAGCAATCGCTCCAGCAGCGCTGCAACTGGCCGCGGCGACATACGATTCGCCCTCGGTTTAGATTTCCTCAAAACGGATATCCCAAGGTCACGCGTAGATTGCGGCCCGGCGCTTCCGACCCGATCGATCCGCCGAAACCATCGTTGAAAAAATAGCGCTCGTTGTCGAAATTTTCGGCTGCGAACCAGACGGTCGCATTCGGCGTCGCGTGCCACGTCAGGTAGAAATCGTTGAGCGAATAGCCGGATTGCGTACCGACTATCGGACGATTGCCCGGCAGCAGACCGACTGTTACGCGTCGCGCGGCAACGCTGCGATAGCGCCACGACATTTCCAGCCGGCGCGAAAACAGACGCACGCCGAGCGTGCTAGTAGATGTATCGCCAGGTACGTCGAAGATCGCTTGCAACGTGATGACGTCGTACACCGTACCGTCGATGGTATCGCGGTAATCGCGCCGCCCACCGCCACCACACGCTGCCTATCGGCTGCGATCACGCTGCCGATAAGTGCGAGCAGATCTGCTGCAATCCAAGCGCTGCGCACGATGCGCGTCATTGCAGCGTCTCCGTGTTCGCACGCGGCAGCTGCGCTGCAAGCGCGCGCCAATTTTCCAGCTCCGGAATTCCCGGCTTGCGCTTGCCGAAGATCAGCGCCAGGTTGCGGCCCTTGTCGTCGAACAGTTCGAGCGAGGTGACGATACCTTCGCTGGTCGGCTTGCAGACGACCCAGGCCGAAGCGATATGGTCCTCGCGCATATGCAGATTGAAACCGGGGTCCATCACGTTGAGCCAGCGGTCGCGCACCACCACGTTGTTGACGCTGCCGGTGTGAATCTGAATACAGCCGGCGTTGCCGACGAACACCATGGTCGGCAGGCCGCTCGCGGACGCCCGCTCGAGGGCCGTTCTCAGGCTGCTGGTTTGCACCGGCCACGCGTACTGCGGATCGGCGAGCCGCAGCGCCTGCGTGCGCGATACCTTGAAACGCCGCAGCATGCCGAAGAACTCGTGCGTGTCCTGCAGCGCTTCCCACGCGATGCGAAAACCGGGCTGATCGATCGCCTCGTCGCTGTTCTCTGCAACATCTTCTGCGCTCGCAGCAACGATCTCGCCGGCCTCTTGCGACGGCGCGCCGTAACGTTGTACGAGCGCATCGAACGCATCGCGGTTGCTGTCGTGACGCAGGAATATTTTGTGGACTGCGGTGCCGCTGCCGTCGAAAAACTGCGGGCTATGCAATGTGCTGTCGTGCTTTTTCTCGTTCAGCGCGTAACCGAATTTCCACTGCGACATGAACAGACGCAGATCGATCGCCTCGCCCAGCACGAGCCCCATTGGACCGGTGATGCTGCCGTTTTCGTACGTGCCGATTTTCTCGTGCACCGCGGACTCGTTGCGCGTCAGCGCCATCACGTTGCCGAGCGCCGGCAATTGTTCGATCAGCTTGCCGAACGGGCCCTGCAAGCGCGTGGTTTCCTCGCCGCAAGTCGAGGCGACCAGCTCGCCTTCGGATACGCCGAGAAACGCGGCGATATCGCGATTGCGCATGCTTTTGGTGTCGCGGATTTCGCGCCATTGCCTGCGCAGACTCAATGCCGGGACCGCTTTCTCTTGTAACGAGCTCTTCATGTACGACTCCTCGACCATGCGGTGGGATGGGGCAGGTTATGCGGGACGATGCGATGAATCAGAGCAGGCGCGCGCGCACCGACGCGATCAGTCGCTCGGCTTCCTGGTGCGGCAATTCGTGACGATCGCCCACTGCACGCTTGCGGTTGCCGCAAGCCGGCGCAACGTCGGCGCGACTTGGCCGTGCGCGGCGAGCATGCCCAGATGATCGGCGATCATGCGCGCGACGGCCGGGCATTCAGTGCGGCAACTGCTCGCCAGCAAGAATAAGGTTGCGCTCAGCAGCGTGTTCGCCTCGGTTGCAATCGGCGGCACACGGTGTGCGCGGTGTGGATTGATGCGCTTCACCAGCTCTCCTCGCGTGCGGTGCACGCCAAGGGAATCCGTGCTCGAGTGCGCGGACTTTTATGAGAAATGGATTGGCTGGCTGTCCCGGACGAGACTGGCTGGCTGCTGCTAGGACCCAAGCTGCTAGAGCCCAAGCTGCTAGGACTCAGGGTCGATCTATGCGATCAGAGCGAGATGAGAATAATTCTCATTAATATCGCTGTCAACAGCAATCGAATGGGCAGCACCAGCCGATAGACGAGGTGGCTTCTTGAAGGCGAGCCCATCCGCGCGTCTGATGCGAGCATCCGCTCGGAACGTAGGTGGTTGCGAGATGCGCGTTCGGTCGGGAGCGTCGGTGGCCGACTGCGTTGCGAATGTACGAGGAGATCGCGCAAGAAGGCTGCAACTCAACGCGCCTCGCGCGTCCGAACAAGCTCGGCGGACACGCATTCAACCATCCCCGCCGCGCTTTCGACGCCGTTAGTATTTAGGCGACACAATGCGCTTAGAACATCGGTCCTGTCCGCGCTATTTCAGCGCGGCTGCATAAGTGGCAAGCAATCGCCTGACGCCGTCGGTGAGGTGCCGACTCGACAGCGTTGCGCCGCCGATGTTCTTGATGTCATCGTCGAATTTCGGCGGTGCATCCGCGGTTTTGCCG
>JBDTMS010000653.1:0-3219 GCA_039934195.1 Betaproteobacteria bacterium | reverse complement strand
TTCAGGTAGTTGTCGAACTTCAAATCTGCGATGGTCTGGGGCTTGCCGACCAGGCTTGGATTCCAGCCGGCCTTGCCGACCGCTTCACGCATGCGCACGAATGTTTCGATACGCGTGTCGTCGCGCAGGAAATGTGTGTGCCCGTCGAAGATAAATTGGCCTGCAAGCTTTTTCGCACGTTCGTCGGCGTGTTCCGGCGTCGCGGCTTCTTTTGGATCGGCAGCGAACACCGGACCGTAGACTTCGTTCATCGCTACGAACGCGGCGGTCATGCCGGCGGCAGTGCGCAAAAATTGGCGGCGGGTAAGGCGCTGCCGACGCGCGAGCTCGTCCGCCAGTCGCTCGAGTCGTCCTTCTACTTCACGCTGGCGATCGGTCTGCGGCGTCGGCGCGAACTCATCGCTCGATACGATCTGAGTCGGGATAGGAGAGTCGAATCCCGCCAGCTCCGCGGGTAACAACCGCGCGCATTGCTCGTCGGTAAGCAGCTTCATGGATGGTCTCCTAATGTAATCGAGATCTGACCGACATATGCACCGCACGTTCGTGGCCCGCTGCGACATACGGGATGCGGCTACGAGCGTCTCGACGCCGCCTTCGAATCGATCAGTGGAATTATCCTTCGGCGCTCGGCTCCGGCTTGACCGGTACTTTCAGCGCTCTCGGCCTTAGTTTATCCGGCAGGACGCGGCCCATGCGCGCGCGATGTCCGACGTAGTACCAGAGCTTGCTGTTCGCGAGCTCTACTTCTTTGTCCCGGCCGCGCGCGACGCCGACTATGGTGAGCTTCGATTGGTCGGACACCGCAATTGCAGCGAGCTTCTCGTTCTTCTCCAATCCCATCACGATCAAGCCGCGGCCGCGCGACATATGTTTTAGCTCCGCCAGCGGAAACAACAGTAGTCGTCCTTCCGACGAGGCAGCCGCCACGTAACTCTTCTCCGTCGGCGTATACGTGACGGGTGCGAGCGGCGTTTCGCCTTCCTCGATCGTCATGAATTCTCGCCCCGCACGCCGCGCCGACACCATGTCGCCGATCTTGGTTACAAAGCCATAGCCGCCGCTGGACGCCACCATCACGTTGATCTCAGGTTTGCCCGCGACGACGTACAAAATTTGCGCAGCCTCTTGCAACTCCACCAGCGACGATACCGGCGCACCATCGCCACGGCCGGGCGGCAGCTCGCCCGCTAGAATTGTATACGCGCGTCCTTTGGAGTCGAAGAACACAACCGGATCGATGGTGCGACATTGCAGCAGCGCAAGCAGCTCGTCGCCTTCCTTGAATGACAGCGAAGCCGGTTCGACGCCCCAATTCTGCCGCGCGCGCACCCAGCCTTTGCGCGAGAAGATCACCGTCACCGGCTCATCGATGACCGGCGCTTCGACTTCGGCCTTCTCGGCCTCTTCGATTTTCGTGCGACGCTTGTCGCCGAACGCTTTCGCATCTTCTTCGATCTCGCCGACGATCAGCTCTTCGAGCGTCTGGCGCGAATTGAGAATACGGTCCAGCGACTTTTGCTCCTTACGCTTTTGCTCGAGCTCTTGCTCGACCTTGATGTGCTCGAGCTTGGCGAGCTGACGCAGGCGCATCTCCAGAATATCTTCCGCCTGACGCTCGCTCAGCTTGAACGCAGCTATCAGCTCAGCCTTCGGATCGTCGGCATTGCGGATGACTTTGATCACCTTGTCGACATTGAGGAGCACGATCATGCGCCCCTCGAGCACATGGATGCGGTCGACCACTTGATCTAGCTTGTGTTGCGTGCGCCGAGTGACGGTGGTGAAACGAAAGCGCACCCACTCAGTCAAGATGTCGCGCAAATTCTTGCCGGTCGGGCGGCCGTCGAGCCCGACCATCACCAAGTTGATCGACGTATTGCTTTCCATGCTGGTTTTCGCCAGCAGGAGATTGATGAATTCGGTCTCGTCGATGCGCGATGATTTCGGCTCGAACACCAGCCGCACAGGATGGTCCCGATCGCTCTCGTCGCGCGCCTTGTCGAGCATCGACAGCATCAGTTGCTTCTCGCGCTGCTGATCCGGCGTCAGCGATTTCTTGCCGGCTTTCGGCTGCGGATTGGTGCTCGCGTCGATTTCTTCCAGCACTTTTTTCGCCGAAGTGCCGGGCGGCAACTCGTGCACCACGACCTGCCATTGGCCGCGCGCGAGTCGCTCGATCGTCCAGCGCGCACGCACGCGCACACTGCCGCGTCCACTTGTGTAGCTGTCTTTGAGCTCCGCGCGCGGCGTAATGATTTGCCCACCGCCGGGAAAATCCGGACCCTTGATGAATTTCATCAGCCCGGCGATGCTCAATTCCGGATCGCGAATCAGCGCGATCGCTGCCTGCGCAACTTCGTTTAAGTTATGGCTCGGGATTTCGGTTGCCATGCCAACCGCAATTCCCGAAGCGCCGTTGAGCAACACCATCGGCAAGCGCGCCGGCAGCACCACCGGTTCTTGCCGAGTGCCATCGTAGTTCGGCACGAAGTCCACCGTGCCCATATCGAGCTCGGCGAGCAGCACCTCGGCAAACTTGGTCAGCCGCGCTTCCGTGTACCGATACGCCGCGGCCTCGTCGCCGTCGCGCGATCCGAAGTTGCCTTCGCCATCCACCAGCGGATAGCGCATGGTGAAGTCTTGTGCGAGACGCACCAGCGCGTCGTACACCGACTGATCGCCATGCGGATGCAACCTACCGAGCACCTCGCCGACAACGGCGGCGGATTTGGTGCGCTTGGTGCCGGCCCGTATGCCGCTGTCCCACATCGAATACAGGATGCGTCCCTGCACCGGCTTTTGACCGTCGCCCACGCGCGGCAGCGCGCGGTCCTTCACCGTTGCGATCGCATACTGCAGATACTGGGTCGAAGCATAGCGGCCCAGCGGCAGCGCATCGCCGAACTCACCGGTGAGCGGCGCGAAGTGCGGCGGCAAACCACCGCCGCCATTGCCCGACTCGGCTTTCATCGTCGTTTTCGTCGGCGACTTCGTATCAGCGGCGGGCGCTGCGGCTCCGGCCTCGAACAGATCGGGCTGATCCGGCTCGACGTTCATCATAGTTCCTTATCGGGGAGCAAGGCGTTCGGGTTCAAGCTCGTGCAGTGGTGCAATCGGGCTCAGATGCGCTACGTGATGTCGGCCTCGACCAGATTGCCGAAGGTTTCCATCCATTCGCGGCGCTGCGAAGCGTTCTCCTTCGACATCATCATGTTG
>JBDTMS010000652.1:0-3223 GCA_039934195.1 Betaproteobacteria bacterium | reverse complement strand
CCGATCATGATCCGCAAGCTCACGGTCTACAAGATCGGCCAATCGGTGCGCGACGACGGGCCGCAGACACATCTGTCGAAGGCAGGTACGCCCACTATGGGCGGGGCGCTAATCTTGGTATCGATCACGATTACCACGCTGCTGTGGGCGGATCTTACCGATCGCTTCGTGTGGGTCGTGATTGCAGTCACGCTTGGGTTCGGCACTATCGGCTGGATCGATGACTTTCGTAAAGTCGTCCAGCGCAATCCGAAAGGGCTGCCGGCACGCGTAAAATTCTTCTGGCAATCGATCCTGGGATTGGCAGCAGCGGCATACATTGCCTACATCGGTACGCCCGCGCAAACCGAGCTGATCGTCCCGTTCTTCAAGCACGTCAACTACCCTCTGGGCGTCATCGGCTTCATCGTGCTCACGTATCTGGTGATCGTCGGCACCAGCAACGCAGTCAACCTCACCGACGGACTGGATGGCCTCGCTATCCTGCCGACAGTGATGGTCGGCAGTGCCCTCGGCGTGTTTGCTTACGTCGCCGGCAATGCGGTGTTCTCCAAATACCTTGGCTTCCCGCACATACCAGGCGCAGGCGAGCTGACCGTGTACTGCGCAGCGATGACGGGCGCCGGCTTGGGATTTCTCTGGTTCAACGCCTATCCGGCAGAAGTTTTCATGGGCGACGTCGGCGCCCTTGCGCTCGGCGCCGCGCTGGGAACGATTGCGGTGATCGTGCGGCAAGAGATCGTGCTGTTCGTCATGGGCGGCGTGTTCGTCGCAGAAACGCTATCCGTGGTTCTGCAAGTCGCGTCGTTCAAGCTTCGCGGCAAGCGCATTTTTCGCATGGCGCCGATTCACCATCACTACGAGCTAAAAGGCTGGAAGGAGAACCAAGTCGTCGTGCGATTTTGGATCATCACGATGATGCTGGTTTTGTTCGGGCTCTCGACCCTGAAGCTGCGGTGACAGAGATGACTGCGACGAGCGAGCGAACGATGCGATGGTCCGGCAAGAACGCGCTTGTTCTCGGTCTGGGCATGAGCGGTCTGTCGATGGCGCGCTGGCTTGCGCGTCATGGGGCAAACGTGCGGGTGGCCGACACGCGTGCCGCTCCACCGTGCGCGGCGCAACTGCAACTCGAGCTTCCCAAGGTGACTGTCGCGACCGGCGCGTTCGACGCGCACTCGTTCAACGGGATCGACGTCATCGCGATCAGTCCCGGCGTGGCGCTGGCAGAACCGCTGGTGCAGACCGCGGTGCGCGCCGGCGTGCCTGTCGTCGGTGACATCGAGTTGTTCGCGCAATCCCTGCCGTCGCTCGCTACTGCGAAGGTGCTGGCGATCACCGGCTCGAACGGTAAGAGCACGGTGACCGAGATGGTGGGTGCGATGTGCCGCAAGGCCGGACTGCGTACCGTGGTCGCCGGCAACATCGGTTTGCCGGTGCTCGACGTGCTCGGCGAATTGCACGACACGTCTCCCGCGATGGGCGGTGCACCGGATGTGTTCGTCCTCGAGTTGTCCAGCTTCCAGCTGGAAACGACGCATACGCTGGATGCGCAGGTCGCCGCATGTCTGAACCTCACGGAAGATCACCTGGATCGCTACGCCGATCTCGCCGCTTACGCGCAAGCGAAGGCACGCGTTTTCCGCGGTCATGGCGTGCAGGTGCTCAATCGCGAAGATGCAGTATGTCGCAGCATGGTGATCGCAGGTCGTCGCGTTTGTACCTTCGGGTTGGATGCGCCGGCCACGGACGACGAATGGGGGCTGGTAGAAGTCGATGCCGACACCTGGCTTGCGCAGGGCAAGCAACAGCTAATGCCGCTCTCACGGTTGCGCGTCACCGGTTTGCACAACGCCGCCAACGCGCTGGCCGCGCTGGCCCTCGCGCGTGCAGTCGATCTACCGTACCCGCCGTTGCTGCAAGCGTTGCGCGAGTTCGCCGGACTGCCGCATCGCGTGCAGAAAGTCGCGGACATCGACGGCGTCAGCTTCTACGATGACTCCAAAGGTACCAACGTCGGCGCGACCGTGGCGGCGCTCAACGGCATGCGCGTGCCCGTCGTGTTGATCGCCGGGGGCGATGGCAAAGGACAAGATTTTTCGCCGCTGGCTGCGCCGGTAGCGGCGCATGCGCGAGCGGTAGTGTTGATCGGTCGCGATCAAGCGCGCATTGCGCAGGCGATTTCCGCGACCGGCGTGCCGGTCGTCCGTGCGAGCGACATGCACGATGCGGTTCGCATCGCGTTCGAGAACGCCGTCGCAGGCGACGCAGTAATGCTGTCGCCGGCGTGCGCGAGCTTCGATATGTTCCGCAACTACGAACACCGTGCGCAGATGTTCGTGCAGGCCGTTGAAACAGTGCGGGCGTCGCGATGAGCTATGTTCTCACCGCACCCGCCAAATCGACATTTCGCGATTACGACGAATCGCTGCTCTGGGTCGGCATTGTGCTGGTCGGCATCGGGCTCGTGATGGTGTATTCGGCATCGACGGCGATTGCCCAGACCGGACGCTACGCAGGCACGCAGCCGACCTATTTTCTGGTTCGCCATTTTCTGTTCGTCATGATCAGCATCGTCGCGGCGGCGATGGCATTCCAGGTGCCGACGCGTCTGTGGCAACAGGCCGCACCGTATCTCTTCCTGTTCGGCGCCGCCTTGCTGCTGCTCGTGCTCATTCCAGGCATCGGACGCGAGGTGAACGGCAGCCGTCGCTGGTTACCGCTGGTGGTGGTGAACCTGCAGCCGTCGGAGTTGATGAAGTTGTTCGTCGTGTTGTACGCAGCCGACTACACGGTGCGCAAGGCGGCCTGGATGCACAGTTTCAAGCGCGGCTTCCTGCCGATGTTCGCCGTGATGTTGTTCGCCGGCGCGCTGCTGTTGCGCGAGCCGGATTTCGGCGCGTTCGCGGTGATCGCCGCCATCGCGATGGGCATTCTGTTTTTGGGTGGGTTGAATTGGCGGCTGTTCGCCGGCCTGGTGGTGCTGCTGATGATCGGTTTCGTCGTAATCAGTCTGACCTCACCTTATCGGATGCAGCGCATCCTCGGCTTCATGGATCCGTGGGCGGATCCGTATGGCAAAGGCTATCAACTGTCGCACGCGCTGATTGCGTTCGGCCGCGGCGAATGGTTCGGCGTCGGCCTGGGAGCGAGCGTCGAAAAGCTGTTCTATCTTCCCGAAGCGCACACCGATTTTCTGCTGGCGGTGATCGGCGAGGAACTC
>JBDTMS010000651.1:0-3227 GCA_039934195.1 Betaproteobacteria bacterium | reverse complement strand
GAACCGGGGCGCGCGCCATGTCGATCGGACGCTCCGATCTCGCCGGCAAGACCGGTACAACGAACGACCAAATGGATGCCTGGTTCGCCGGGTTGCAGCGCAATCTCACGTGCGTCGTCTGGGTAGGCTTCGACCTACCGCGCACGCTGGGCGCCCATGAGACGGGCGCAGTCGCCGCACTGCCGATCTGGATCTCCTATATGGGCGCAGTACTCAAGAACGTGCCGGAGACGGTTCCCACGGTGCCCGACGGCGTTCTTGCAGCGCGCATCGATCCTGATACGGGACTGCGCGGTACCGCACAGAAGAACAGCATGATCGAATATTTCTACCACGAGAACTTGCCGCCGGAGGAGGAATCACCGCCGGCCGATCCACAGACGCCCTCGCAGCCACGACGACCCGAGGATCTGCGCAACGAGATATATTGAGCGGGAAGGCTAAAATGGCTGCGACTTTGGCGCCATTCTTGATCCGCGACGTTATGACTAGAGATCTTTTCGGCACCCGGCAGCAGATGCGCCTTCGCATTGCCACTCTGGCGGCGCGTCTGATCGCCCAGGATGGCATTACCGATTACAGCGTTGCGAAGCGGAAGGCGGCGCGGCAGGCAGGTGCACCGGATTCCAGGCATCTGCCTACCAACGTGGAGATCGACGAAGCAGTGCGTGCGTACCAGGCGCTGTATCAATCGGACGAACATCCCGAACGCGTGCGACGCATGCGCGAATTGGCGTTGGAGATGATGCGCTTGCTGGAATCTTTCGATCCGCATCTGACCGGCTCCGTGCTGTCGGGCAGCGTCGGGCGTCACGGCGAGATTCATCTCCAGCTGTACACGGACAGTCGCAAGCAGCTCGAGTTGTTTCTGATAAACCGACAGATTCCGTTTCGCGTGCGCGAGAGCCGGATGTGGAGCGGCGATGTGAGCATCGTTGCGCCGACGCTCCTCACAGCTACGGAAGATACGGACTTCGCCATCACCGTACTGTCGCCGCAACACCGAAGGCAGCCGCTGCGCATATCGCTGGAAGGCCGGCCTCTGGAACGGGCATCGATCCCGACTGTAGAATTATTGCTCGCGTCGGTCGACTCATCGAGCGGCAATTGAGTTGCTGTTCGGCTCGGTCGCTTCCGGCACTAAATGTGCTGTGAGCCTCTGCAGTAAATAGTGGACAATTTCAGCCGGTGACGATCCTCGAAAACGATTCCAGCGACGGCGCAGACGACGGCAAATTCCGCGTTCATGAGCCGATGGAAATCGCATCCATCTTGCGTGCGATCATGAGGTCAGGTGCGCTCGTGACTGCATATTTCGACAACAGCCGGGAATTCATCGTCACCGCGATCCTGGATGTCGAAACTGACCTCACGCATCTGATCATCGACAGCGGATCCAACGCCACACTGAATGACAAGCTCGTGCGCGGACAGGAGCTGACGATTCTCAGCTCGCAGGACGGCGTCAAGATCGAATTCGATGTGCAACAAGTCGAAGCAACCAGCTTCGAGGACAGACTTGCGTTTCGAATCGGATTTCCCGAGACCCTTCTCAAACTACAGCGTCGCGAATATTTTCGACTGCCCGTGCCGTTGCTGAAACCACTGCGGTGCCGAATCCCAATTCCCCCCGAAGGATCGGCCGATGCAATCATCGGCGACATCAGCCTAGGCGGTGTCAGCGTCATGGGCGAGTATCCAGGATTGGTGATGGATGGAGGAGCGATATTCGCGGGCTGTCGGATCGCTCTACCCGATGTCGGCACGCTCAACACAGGTCTGCAAGTCTGCAACAGCTTCCCGATCACTCTGCGCAATGGGTCGATATTGCGCCGAACCGGCTGCGCCTTCGTCGATTTGCCGGCGAACCAGGAGGCAATGCTTCAGCGCTATATCATCAGACTCGAACGCGATCGCCGCGCGAAGTCTGCAGAGTCGTAGGTCACAGTTCCCGCAGCCACCGCGCTGCGCTCAAAGCAAAGTAAGTCAAAATCCCATCTGCGCCGGCGCGCTTGAATGCCAGCAGCGCTTCCAGTGCGCAGGCTCGCTCGTCCAGCCAGCCATTAGCGAATGCCGCCTGCAACATGGCGTACTCGCCGCTGACCTGATACACGTAGGTCGGAACTTTGAACTCATCTTTTACCCGTCGCACGATGTCGAGATAAGGCATACCCGGCTTGACCATCACCATGTCCGCGCCTTCGGCCAGGTCCAGCCCAACCTCCCATAGCGCTTCGTTACCGTTACCGGGATCCATCTGATAGGTGTATTTGTTGCCTTTCCCCAAATTTGCGGCTGAGCCGACGGCATCGCGAAACGGGCCGTAGAAGCTGGAGGCATATTTCGCGGAGTACGCCATGATCCGCGTGTGAATGAAGGCGTTGTCGTCCAACGCATTGCGTAGCGCGCCCACGCGCCCGTCCATCATGTCCGAGGGCGCGACGATATCGACGCCGGCGGCAGCTTGCGCGAGCGCCTGCTTCACTAGAATGGCAATGGTCGGGTCGTTCAGGATATAGCCTGAATCGTCGATCACGCCATCTTGTCCGTGGCTGGTGTAGGGATCCAACGCGACGTCCGTGACGACGCCGAGTTCTGGAAAGTGTTTCTTCAGCGCGGCGATCACGCGCGGAATGAGGCCATCCGGATTCGACGCCTCTTTGCCGTCGAGTGTCTTCAGCGAAGGATCGATAACGGGAAACAGTGCGAGCGCCGGGATCCGCAATTTCAGGCACTGCTCGGCGACCGGCAGCAAGCGATCGAGCGTCACTCTTTCGATACCCGGCATCGATGGAACCGCGTGCGTTGCGTTCGTGCCATCCATCACGAAGACCGGATAGATCAGATCGTCGACAGTGAGTCTATGCTCGCGCGCGAGGCGGCGCGAGAAGTCGTCTCGCCGCATTCGGCGCATCCGGCGGCCCGGATATTGACCTAGTACATCCATGCGTTTTCCTCGCGTCGTTGTTCAGGCAAAATCTCGTCGCCTGCTGGTATCACTCGGACTTGTTGGAACTTTCTCGGTTAAACCGCATCTCAATAACAGACGGTTTCGTCTCCCGCTTGTCCTCCCTGAGCGGGTTCGCCTTAATGCAGGTTAAGGCTTGACCCCCGGTTTATCCCCTTTACCGGGGGTTTTTCTTTGTCTTTCGAGCCCATTCTCTCTGTCTTCCGAATCCGTTTCTCTATCTTGCGAACCCGCTCTATCTTGCGAACTCGGGTCGGTC
>JBDTMS010000650.1:0-3231 GCA_039934195.1 Betaproteobacteria bacterium | reverse complement strand
GCGCGCGATGCGCTCAGGCTCGAGCGCGCCAGGGCCAACCCATCGATCGCACGCCACGCCAGACGGTGCAGACCCGGTTCGAGCAGCGGATCGAAATCGCTGAGGATCAGGCGCACCGTCGCCGTTTTGCCCGCGACGAACGCGAACAGATCCAGCCACGTATCGCCGCCAACCGCAGCCTTTACGCTATCGTCTTGCAGCGGCGTGGCTGGAATGAAGACCCAACCGGTAAAGTGCACCGATCGCGTCGCGCCCAATATCGCGAGCTCCATTGCTTTGAGCGCATTAACGCGATCGATGAGCGGGGTCACCTCGCAACCTGCTTCGGGCCCGCCGCGAAAGCTATGGTCCGACGCATCGACTGCGCTCAACAGAAATCCGTCTTCGCTCATTTGCTCGCGGCCGGCGCGACGGTCAATCCGGTACCGCCAGCCACTCGCCTTCTTCGTTGCGTTCCCAGGTTGGCAGCGATGCGGTCGGTTTGACTCGGATCAGCGTTGTCGGCAATCGGACATCCCAGGGTTCGCCGACAGGCACCTGTTCGGTTTCGCTGTTGCGGCGGCTCTTGATATCCGTCATCAGCGCGAGGTGCCGCGTGCTGATCAGCTCGGGCAGATCGCCGCCATCCCACACGGTTCCGGTATCCAGGAAATGGAATACACCGCGCTCGAAGTCCGGCTGCACCGGTATGCGCAGCCGCGCATAGCCTGCCTTCAGAAATTCGCCATGCAGCGGATCGACGTCCTGCGTGAGCAGCCGATTGACCCAAGTCGTGCGCCGGCCCCAGAAGTACGGATACAGCTCGTAGGTCATGTTGCCCCAGTCAAATGCCTGCTCGAAGAAACGTGCGTAGCGGCCCTCGGCCAGCGCCTCGTCGAAATCGATGCGCGCTTCTTGCGTCGGCGTCTGATGAATTGCACCGAATGCTTCGAAGTACTGCCCGGTGATGGTCGAGATCGCGAGTCGCTTGAGCTCGGTGCGCTCGAGCATGCGGTTGTCACTCGGGTTGTGCGCATCCGACTGCGCACTGTCTTGCACGCTCAACGCCGCCAGTTTGTCCTCGTAGGCGCTCTGCAGCTTCAGAAAACCTTGCACGATCGCGGCGTGCGTCTTCAGCTGCCATTGCTCGTACGCGCTGGTTCGCCGGCATTGCACTTCGATGGTGGCAACGAACGACGACACCCACAGCGTACGCATGGCCACGGGCAGGGTCTGGCGCTCGCCATCGAGCGAAATAAATCGCTCCAGCTCGCCGTCGCCGTAGCCCAACCGCCAGATGTTCTGGCCGATGTGGAACCACAGCGCGGAGCTTTCGAACACATCCTCGCCGTCGACCTCTTCCCACGCAACGTACGACGCCGTGACATAAGCAGAGACGGCTTCATAACCGTCCGGAATTTCCAGCTCCTGCGTGCGGGTGAGATCGGGGTCGGTCGCGGCCTGTGTAGCACCTTCCAGCGGCAGCGAGACCGTGCGGAACAGCGGCGGCGGCGGTTCTACATCCGCAACCTGATATTTGCGGATGTAGTCGTGATAGTTGTGAGCGTCGAGCTCGCTCGGCTTCTTGTTGAACGGTGCCGGGCGCTCGAGGGCTTCACTCGCGGCGATGCGCGATTCGAGCGCCTGCAAAACGAACGCGGCGGGCTCCGGCACCATCACATCGAAGAACATGCGGATGCCGTAGTCGAACACCTGCGCCTCGTACACGCGATCCAGCCACTGATAGATGCCGACGACGTGCTCGGTGCCTGCTGCGTTATCGAAACCGTGGCTGTTCTTCTCTTCGAATTCCTCGATCGTGCGAATGGTCTGCTCTCGGCGTACGCGCTCTGTGATTTTGGCGGCGGTCCGCTGCGTGACATTGCGCGCGAACGATGTCGCCGAGCTCTCGCTGTCTTCCTGCGCGTTTTCGGTTTCGAACTCGGTCGACACTTCGGCTTGCACGAACGGACCGAATCCGCCCGATACGGTGGCGCCGATTTTGAAACGCTCGTCTTCGCTGATCGTGGTCTGTGCCTCATTGCGCATTTCCATGCGCTCGGTGGATTGCTGATCGCGCTCTTGCTCGCGCGTGGTCTCGGTCTCGATCGTGAGCGTTTCCTCGGTGCGCTGCAATCGGCGCGTCTCGTGATTGCGTGTCTCGCTGCGCAGAATGTTCTCGACGTGAGATATATCGGCCGTCTCGTAGCGTTTGATTTGTTGCTTGACTACCAGCAGACGGCCGACCCCGGATGGAACCGCTAGTCCGACCGTCGTCGGCACCTTGGGCAGCTCAGGTGTCGCCAGACTAAGACCTGCGGCAGGTGCCATCGGAGAAGGCATGCTCGAACCGCGAACGCGCAAAATTGGCGAGGCCGGCGAAACGGTTTGCAAACCTTCGCGTTCGGAAGCGAGCAGCAGCGTTTCCGCATCGATCCGCTCCATCGCGCGATGGAGTGATGTCGCCGCTACATCGGCGTGCAATGCGCGTAGAAGCTGCAGCGTACCGCCGCTCAATCGCGCGGCAGCTTCCGGACGCAGCACCGGCTGCACCCGCTGCAGCGCATTCGGAGACGCCGGCGCTGCTTCGCGGGTGCGGCGGCTTGCCGCCGCGACTGCGGCAACCTCGGTGGACAACACGGTGCCGGTTGCTGCTGGGCCGGATAACGCGAGCGGCGGAAGCATCTCGCCGCCGGCTCGCAGGGCTTGCACTTCCCCCTGCAACGCCCGCAGTTTGCCCTGCAGCGCGATCGTCCCGCTCGTATCGTCGCCGTGAACGTTGCGACGCGCGATCAGATCGCCCGCCCCGAACGTCGACAGTTCCTTCGCCGCTGTATCCAACGCCCGCATCCGGGTCTCGATTTCGCCGAGCCTGCGCAAGCGCTGGCGCTCCGCGTCATCGGCTACCGGCGGCGAGCGCTTCGTGACGCCGGTCGGTAACGGAAATATCGCATCCGGCAGCGCGACCGGCCGCTGCATAAGCGAGCGCGGTGTCTGGGTTTCCAGCGACGCGTCCGCGCCGGCGACGCGTTCAGCCAAATCGATCAGGCGCAGCAGCGCTACATACTCGGCGAGCAGCTTCGGCCAGCGGGCGGGACTGATCTTGAGTGCGACCGCAGCTTCGGTGACCCGGATCCGCAACGCTGCGAACTGAGGATCGTTCACCAGTTCATCGGCGCTGCGCCCGAAGGCTTGACGTACGAACTGTCCGAGCAATGCGACCGAGACAGTCGACGCACCGTCGAGCAATCC
>JBDTMS010000649.1:0-3235 GCA_039934195.1 Betaproteobacteria bacterium | reverse complement strand
GCAGCCTGCTCTGGCAGATGGCGTTGTTCCTGGTGTGCACGGTGCCGTTCTGGACCTCGAACATCATTCGTATGATTTCCTGGATTCCGTTTCTCGGACGCAACGGTCTATTCAATCAGGCGCTGATGAGCATCGGCCTGACCAGCGAGCCGCTGGAATTTCTGCTGTTCTCGGATTTCGCGGTAATCATCGCGTACGTGCATCTGTTCACGCTGTTCATGATCGTGCCGATCTTCAACTCGATGGCGCGCATCGATCGCGCAGTGGTCGAAGCCGCGCTCGACGGCGGCAGCAGCGGCTGGCGCATCATCTGGGAGATCATCATCCCGCTGTCGAAGACCGGCATCGCGCTTGGCTCGATCTTTGTGATCACGCTGGTAATGGGCGACTTCTTCGTGGTCAACACGATGAGCGGCGGCCACAGCGCATCGGTTGCAATGGCGATGTACAACCAGATCGCCGCGGTCCAATACCCGCCCGCGGCGGCGAGCGCGGTGATCCTGCTGATCATCGTCGTGCTGATGGTCGCGGCGATTTTGCGGCTGGTGGATGTACGTAAAGAGTTGGCTGGTTAGCACTGACCACCGATCACCGATCACTGGTTCTTAGTCACCGATTACTAATCACGGATTTAAAGATGCAAAGAGATTTGGGCAAACGGCCACGCAGCTTTTATTTCCTCGCTGCGTTCTTCGGATTGTTCGTCGCGTTTTTATACGGCCCGATGTCGGCGATTTTCGTATTGTCGTTTCAGGGGCCGACCGGCGGTCTGACATTTCCGCTCAATGGCGTCTCGCTGCGCTGGTTCACCGCCTTGTTCAATCAGGAACGCACGGGCGATTTCGCCGGCGCATTCACCCGATCGATCTGGCTGGCATTGCTGGTCCTTACGTTGACGGTGGTGATTTCCGTGTTGGCCGGCCTCGCGTTTCGACGCCGCTTTCCCGGGTCGACGTTCGTGTTCTATCTCGCTGTCGCCAGCTTGATCATGCCGGGCTTGCTCGTCGGTCTCGGTGTCGGGCTCACCTATCAGACGCTTGAATTGTCGCCGAGCTGGTTCAGCTCCGGCCTCGGCGCGCAACTGACGTGGACGATTCCGTTCGGTCTGCTGATCATGTTTGCCGTGTTGAGCCGCTTCAATCGCTCGTACGAAGAAGCCGGACGCGATCTTGGCGCGAGCAACTGGCAGATCTTCTGGTTGATCGTCGTGCCGATTTTATTTCCGGGCATGATCGCCGTTGCGCTGTTCGGCTTCACGCTTTCGTACGATGAATTTCCCCGCACGTTGCTCACGGTCGGTGGCAAGAATACGCTGCCGATGGAGATCTGGGGCATGACGACGAACGTGACTTCGCCGGCGCTGTACGCGCTGGGCACCGTCACTACGTTCGTGTCGTTCACTGTGATTGTTCTCGCGCTGGGCTCGATCGCGATCATTCAGCGCCGCCGTTCGCGCGGTCTGCTGTTGTCCGCCGCGCCGGTACTAGAGGAAGGCGCATGATGCGACATGCGAAAGACACACTAACTCGAATCAACAGGTGAACACGCAAAATGGCACCGGTTAAAGGTTCCAACGCCGGACGCGGCAGCATCGAGCTGGTCGGCGTATCCAAGCGTTTCGGCGACACCAGCGCGGTCAAAGACATCAATCTCAAAATTCCCGCGGGCTCGTATTGCTGCCTGTTGGGGCCGTCGGGCTGCGGCAAGACCACGATCTTGCGCATGATCGCGGGACACGAATCGCCGACCGAGGGCGCGGTCCTGATCGACGGTGAAAACGTCGTCGGCGAGCCCCCGGTGCGCCGCGGAACCGCGATGATGTTTCAGAGCTACGCGTTGTTTCCGCATTTGAGCTGTGCCGACAACGTTGCCTTCAATTTAAAAGTGCGCGGCGTCGCCAAGGCCGAGCGGCGCGAACGCGCGCTGCAGATGCTCGATCGCGTGCACATGCGGCCGTTCGCCGATCGCTTGCCTGCGCAGCTGTCCGGCGGCCAGCAGCAGCGCATCGCACTGGCGCGCGCGCTGATCACCGATCCGCGTGTTCTGCTGCTCGACGAACCGCTCTCCGCGCTGGATGAATTTCTACGGTTGCAGATGCGCGGCGAGCTGCGCCGCATTCAGGACGATGTCGGCATCACCTTCATTCACGTCACGCATACCCAGATGGAGGCCGTCGCCCTGGCCGACGTGGTGGTGGTGATGGATCAGGGGCAGATCGAACAAGCGGCATCGGCGCGCGACGTCTACGATAAGCCGCGCACCGGTTATGTCGCGCGTTTCATGGGCGGACAGAACGTGATGTCCGGCACCGTGATCGAGCACAGCGCCGGCACCGTCACCATTCAAAGCGGCGCCAAGCAGATCACCATTACAGCCCCCGCCGTAGCGCCGGCCGTCGGAGCGTTATTCGAAGTCGCTGTGCGCCGCGATCAGATCCGGCTTGCGCGCGGGAGCGAAGCCACGTCGATCAACTCCGTGAGCGGCCGCGTCGCGGGTCTCGAATATCAAGGCACTTGGCTCAAGGTAACGATCGACGGCGCGTGCAGCGAAGAGTTCGTCGTCAACATGCCCGACGAGATTTTCTTCGCGGATCCGCTGACGATCGGCGATCTCGTCGTTGCGCGATGGGCTGCAGAAAGAATCCATTTTCTCGAAGCTACCGGGCGCGTGCCTGCGACGCGGCCGGCCGCCGCCCGGTCCGTTACCGCAGCGAGTGTCTGATGTGCGGCCTGTGCGGCGTATTCCTGACTGAGACGCACTGGACCGACGCATCGATGAGCAATGCGGAAGCCGCGCGGACGCGCCGGCATGAACGCCTGCATCGAGTCGCGCTGACCAATCGTGTGCTGAAGCATTACGGATTCAAGCTCGCCGATTGGCATGGCACGTCGTACGTTCTCAACGGTCCCACCGGTCAATCGAGCATCGTCCCGAGCGTTGCCGCCGTGTGGCCGACCGCGGAGCAAATGCGCAAGCGCAGTCTCGATCCCCTCGATGAGAAGCTGATCGAAGCGCTCGAGCGAGACGGGTGATGCTGTGAGCTGGAAATCCGCCCGCGCATCATGAGCGTCGAATTCTCAACCCGCACCGCGGTTCCGTTGAATGTCATCACCGGCTTTCTCGGCAGCGGCAAAACGACTTTGCTCCAGCGGCTGCTGCAGAGTCCGGGCATGGATCGCACCGTGGTGCTGATCAACGAGTTCGGCGAAATCGGACTCGATCATCTGCTGGTCGA
>JBDTMS010000648.1:0-3236 GCA_039934195.1 Betaproteobacteria bacterium | reverse complement strand
CAGCATTTGCGCGCGCCGGCTGCGAATCTGAGTCAGGACCTGTACGTCTCGAAGCCGCTCCGCACCGGCCGCATCATGGCCAAGGACGAAGACTTGTGTCTGCACTGCGGCCTATGCGCCGAACGGTGTCCGACCGGCGCCTGGGACATGCAAAAATTTCTGCTCGATATGACGCACGCAGGGCCCGCATGCCGGAAGCAGCCGCACGCGAACGCCGCCGCAATTTGATCTGCTTACGCTGAACGCAGGGGAGTTCGAGATTAGTGATGCAGCCTGACCAGAATACCCGCACCAACGATTTCGTCATCAAGTTCGCTAACGTCAACGGCTCCGGATCGGCCTCAGCAAACGCTCTCTTCGCGAAATCGATTTTGCGCATGGGCGTGCCGGTCAGCCCGCGCAACATTTTCCCGTCGAACATCCAGGGCCTGCCGACGTGGTACGAAGTGCGCGTCTGCGAAGCCGGCCATCTCGGCCGCCGCGGCGGCGTCGATCTGATGGTCGCGATGAATCCGCAAACATGGGATCAGGATGTCGCGGAGATCGAGCCCGGCGGCTATTTGTTCTACGACTCTACGCGCGCGCTGCCGCACGCGAAGTTTCGCGACGACACTCACGTGGTCGGGATGCCGCTCACCGAAATCTGTAATCGCGAATACAGCGACCCACGCCAGCGTCAGCTGTTCAAGAACATCATCTATGTCGGTGCGCTGTCCGCGCTGCTCGACGTTGATTTGCAACAAGTCGAAAAACTTATCGGCGAACAATACAAGGGCAAAGAGAAACTGCTCGAGCCGAACATCAAAGCGCTGCATCTCGGACGCGATTACGCCGCCACATCGTTGCCGGCCATCGCGCTCAAAGTAAAACATGCCGATGCGGTCGGGAAAAAGATTTTTCTCGAGGGCAACAGCGCGGCGGCGTTGGGCGCCGTGTACGCTGGCGCGACCGTCGCGGCGTGGTATCCGATCACGCCATCCTCGTCACTGGCTGAAGCATTCGCGCGTCACTGCCGCAAATTCCGTCAAGATTCGGAAACCAGTGAAGCGCGCTACGCCGTCATCCAGGCAGAAGATGAGCTGTCGTCCATCGGCATGGTGATCGGCGCTTCGTGGAATGGCGCGCGTGCGTTCACTGCGACTTCCGGGCCCGGCATTTCATTGATGCAGGAATTCATCGGGCTCGCGTACTTTGCCGAAATCCCCGCGGTGATTTTCGACGTGCAGCGCGGCGGGCCATCGACCGGCATGCCGACCCGCACGCAACAGGCGGACATTCTTTCGTGCGCTTATGCATCGCACGGCGACACTAAACACGTTTTGCTGTTCCCGGAAGATCCGCGCGAATGCTTCGAGCTGGGCGCACAATCGTTCGACCTCGCCGATCGATTGCAAACGCCGGTGTTCGTGCTGCTCGATCTCGACATCGGCATGAACGAGCGTCTGTGCGACCCGCTGACGTGGGACGACGCACGGCGCTACGACCGTGGCAAAGTCATCCGCGCAGAAGAGCTGGAAGCCGGCGAACCGTTCGGCCGATATCAAGACGTTGACGGCGACGGCATTGCGTTTCGCACCTACCCCGGCACCCATCCGAATCGCGGCGCATTCTTTACCCGCGGTACGACCAAAGATGCCAACGCGCGCTACAGCGAAGCGGGCGCGGATTACGTCGACAACATGCGGCGGCTGCTGCGCAAATTCGAAACGGCGAAGGAACTGGTACCGCAACCGATTGCGCGCAATGCCAAACAGGCGACGCGCCTCGGCGTGATTTACTTCGGATCGACCAGCCCTGCCATGCACGAAGCACTCGAAGCGCTAGAACACGACGGCATTCATGTGGACGCGATGCGCGTGCGCGCTTTCCCGTTCCCGGATGATTTGTACGAATTCATCGCAGATCACGAACAAGTATTCGTGGTCGAGCAGAATCGCGATGCGCAGTTTCGTTCGTTGATCGTGAACGAAGGGCCTGCCGACCCGTCGCGGCTCATCTCAGTGCTTCACTACGACGGCACGCCGATCACCGCGCGCTTTATCATGGGCGAAATTGCCGAGAAAGTTGCGGTTCTGAAAGTGACGCCGCTACGCATGACGAGCAGGCGCGACTCGTGATCGGACCACTGGAAATCAAATGACCTATCTCACCAAACCGAAACTGCATCATCCGAGCCTGCACAAGAATGCGCTGGGCTTGACGCGGCGCGATTACGAGGGCTCGATCTCGACGTTGTGCGCCGGCTGCGGCCACGATTCGATCAGCGCCGCGATCATCCAGGCGTGCTTCGATCTCGAGCTGCCGCCGCATCGTATTGCGAAGCTGTCCGGCATCGGCTGCTCGTCGAAGACGCCGACCTATTTTCTCGGTACCGCCCACGGCTTCAACAGCGTGCACGGCCGCATGCCGTCAGTGCTGACGGGCGCCAATCTCGCCAATCGCGATCTGATTTATCTCGGCGTATCCGGCGACGGCGACTCGGCGTCGATCGGACTGGGCCAGTTCGCACATTCGATCCGACGCGGCGTCAACATGACCTACATCGTCGAGAACAACGGCGTCTACGGCCTCACCAAAGGCCAGTTTTCCGCCACCGCCGACCGCGGCTCGAAGAGTAAGAAAGGCGCGCTCAATCACGACAGCGCAATCGACTTGGCGATGCTCGCCATTCAAGTTGGCGCTACTTATGTCGCGCGCAGTTTTTCCGGCGACAAGATGCAACTGATCCCGCTGATCAAGGGCGCGATCCTGCATCAGGGCGCGGCATTTATCGACGTCATCTCGCCGTGCGTCGCGTTCAACAATCACGAAGGCTCGACCAAGAGTTATGACTACGTGCGCGATCACAACGACGCGGTCAACAGCCTCGACGTGATACTGCCGCGCCAACCGATTACAGCGCAGTACGCGCCCGGCGAAGTGCAGGAAGTCGTGCAGCACGACGGCTCGGTACTGCGTCTGCGCAAAGTCGACGCGAGCTATGATCCACGCGATCGCATCGCGAACATGAGTTTTCTCCAGCGTGGCGAAGAGGCGGGCGAAGTCATCACCGGTTTGCTGTACGTCGACCCCGACCCGAGCGACATGCACGTCAATCTCAACACGGTGAAGACGCCGTTCAATCAGCTCGGCGAGGCTGAGCTGTGTCCCGGCGCGCAGGCGCTCGAGCGCTTCAACGCGACGCTGCGTTAGCCGCAGCGGCGCTCTACGCGCCTGCTAGGGACTAGGCCTTCGGC
>JBDTMS010000647.1:0-3245 GCA_039934195.1 Betaproteobacteria bacterium | reverse complement strand
ACGATGGCACGCTGCATCGGCGCCGCGGCTCGCTCAGCATCGACGATGAAGGCAATCCAACGCAGTACAACGTACTCATCGAAGACGGCGTGCTCAAAGGCTATATGCAGGATTCGCTCAATGCGCGCCTGATGGGGGTGCCGGTCACCGGTAACGGCCGCCGTGAATCGTTTGCCCACGTTCCGATGCCGCGCATGACAAACACGTACATGCTGGCCGGCGATAAAGATCCGGCGGAAATTCTCGCGTCGGTCAAACGCGGGCTGTACGCGAAGAATTTCGGTGGTGGCCAAGTCGACATCGTCAGCGGCAAATTCGTGTTTTCCACCTCTGAGGCGTATCTGATCGAGGACGGAAAAATCACGACACCGGTGAAAGGCGCCACGCTGATCGGCAACGGGCCCGATGCGTTGACGCGCGTCAGCATGATCGGCAACGATCTGGCGCTCGATTCAGGCGTCGGCACCTGCGGCAAGGAAGGCCAGAGCGTCCCGGTCGGCGTCGGCCAGCCGACCTTGCGCATCGATGGCTTGACCGTAGGCGGTACTGCGGGCTGATCTTCGAGCGGTCGCGGTTCCTGCGCCGCACTCGCGCGTGCACCGGACTGATCGCAGCACCGCAATCGCGACCGCCGTTGGCGTCCCATCTGGTTGGATGAACAGCTGTGGTCTGCGCTGCGTTGGTGCCGGCCGCTCGCGAATGTGTTAATTGTGTCTAAGGTTGGCTAGAATATCGACCTTCTCGTCAATCAACCGCGCCTTCGCCCTTGCCAATGTCTGCTGGCAAGGCGGGGCCTGCCGGAAAAGCGGGGGCTGCCGGAACGGCGGTGCCTGCCAAAAAGCGGGCGGAGGCAGGCCCGAGCCATATTCATGATTCTCATCCTGAACGAGAACGCGGATCTCAAGAGCGCCGAATACGCCGCTCTCATGCAGCGGCTGCAAGCGCTCCCTGGGATCGAGATCAGACTTCACCGCATCGAAGGCGAGCTGCGCGCGGTAACAGAAGTGTACTTGCTCGGGGATACCAAGCCGCTCAGCGTCGAAGACATGCAAGCGCTGCCCTGCGTAGAGCGCGTCGTGCGCGTCTCGGAAGAGTATCGGATACTCGGCCGGCACACCGGTGACACGCGCCCCAGTCATTTCGAATATCAGGGTTTGCGGTTCGGGCAGGACTCGCTGAATATCTTTGCCGGACTGTGCGCGGTGGACACGCCCGACCACGTCGAGCAGATGTGCCGCGCACTGCGCGACAACGGCCAAGTATGCACACGCATGGGCGCCTATAAACCGCGCACCAGCCCGTATTCGTTTCAAGGTCACGGCCGCAGCTGCCTGAATTACGTATTCGACATCGCCGGCAAACACGGCATCAAGGTGATTGCCATGGAAGTGACGCACGAGTCGCACGTTCACGAAATTCGCGATGCATTGCGCGAGACCGGCAGCCCCACCGGGGTGATGGTGCAAATCGGTACGCGCAATACACAGAATTTCGAGCTGCTCAAAGCGGTCGGACGGCAGCAGGATTTTCCCGTGCTGCTCAAGCGCGGCTTCGGCATCACGCTGGACGAATCGCTCAACGCCGCTGAATATCTAGCGAGCGAAGGCAACAGCCGCGTGGTGTTCGGTCTGCGCGGCATGAAGACCAACATGGGCGATCCGTTTCGCAACTTCGTCGATTTTGCACATGTGCCCGTGGTCAAACGGCTGACTCGCATGCCGGTGTGCGTCGACCCGTCGCATTCGGTCGGCGCTCGCAGCAGGGCGGCCGATGGTATTCTGGATCTCATGCATGTCACCGCGCAGGCGATCGTCGCGGGCGCGAACATGGTGCTGGTGGATTTTCACCCGGACCCGCCCACGGCTCTGGTAGATGGTCCGCAGGCTCTGCTGTTATCCGAGCTACCGCATTTTCTGGAGGACGCGGCGATTGCGCGCGATGCTTATTTGCGGCGCATGCAAGCGGCGCAACGCCAGGTGGACCGCGAGCCGCTCGGCAACGCCAAGGCAAGCGCATGAGCCCAGCTCGTCTAGGACATATAGCTCGCTCCGCATACCCAGCTTGTCTCGCATGTCGAGCGCGACTCGAATGGCGGGGCACCCGGGAGAATCTTAGTGCTGGACGCAGTTTCGCTAAATCGGTAGGGTCGCATTGTCTATGGCAGATCTTGCGCTGAAAAACTCCGTCCTCAACGGGCTCGAACACCTTGGCGAAGGCAGTGCGCTCGCCCAGCAGATCTTCGACATGATCGGCCATTCGAAATTCTTTTCGGATTTCAGCCGGGATGACGTTCAGATGCTGAGCGCATTCATGCAGGTGTATCGCGCCGAACCGGGAAATCTGATCATCCGCGAGGGCGACATCGACGATTACATGCTGCTCATCATTCAGGGCAAGGTGGACATCGTGAAGACCGACAAGCGTGGCGTTATCCAAGCGATGACCAGCGTCGGTCCCGGCATGACGCTCGGCGAGATGTCGATGATCGACGGCGAGCCGCGTTTCGCAACGTGCATCGGCATCGAGCCGACGACCTTCGCCGTGCTATCGCGCGATGCCATGGTGCGCATCATCCTGGAAGAGCCGGCACTTGGTGCCAAGCTCCTCATCAAGCTGGTCACGCTATTGTCCCAGCGGTTGCGCCAAACCAGCTCGACGCTGCTGCATTACATGGAACGTTGACCGCGAGGTCCACGCACGCCTGCTGTGTGCGTGCAAGCAGGTGCACTTGCAGGCGCCAGGAATGCTCGACAATACTCGCGCACGTTTCGCTCTACGTATCGGCACGCACCATCGCAGCGCTGTGTCTGCTGCTGATCGGCGATCTCGCATGCGCGCAAACCATTCGAGTCCGCGACGATCGCGGCGTCGTGGTCGAGCTTGCAGCGCCCGCGCGCAGAGTTATCACGTTTGCACCGAATCTCACCGAGCTCGCATTCGCCGTGGGCGGTGCGCAAGCCGTGATCGCAACGGATAGCGGCAGCGACTATCCGGAAGCGGCGCGACACCTGCCGCGCGTATCGGATGCGGCGGGCGTAGATCTGGAAAGAGTCCTCGCGCTGCAGCCGGATCTGATATTGGGCTGGTTGTCGGGCAACGGGGCAATCGATTTTGCCAGGCTCGCCAAATTGGGGATTCCGATTTTCCTGAGCGAGCCGCGACGAGTGTCGGATGTCGCACGCACGCTTCGCGTGCTGGGGACGCTGCTGGGCACATCTTCGGTCGCCGAGCAGCAGGCACTCTCG
>JBDTMS010000646.1:0-3247 GCA_039934195.1 Betaproteobacteria bacterium | reverse complement strand
GGCGCATTCGTCGCGGGTCGTCAGCAACCAACCAATTTTCATATGCAAACCGCAAATCAGTTCTCCGGCATCTATCCTATGATGTATGCATTGTTCGATGCAGACGGTCGCGTCGATCGATCAGCAATGCAGCGGCAGGTGCAGGCGTGCTTGCGCGGCGGTGCGCACGGCGTGGCCGTGTTGGGACTTGCAACCGAGGTCGATAAGCTCGCAGCCGGTGAGCGCAGACAATTGGTGGAGTGGGTAATTGGCGAAGTCGACGGGCGCGTTCCCGTCGCGGTGACAGTAGCTGAACCTACAGTGAGCGCACAGGTGAGCTTCGCGGCTTGGTCGAAACAGCGCGGCGCGAGCTGGGTAATCTTGCAGCCCCCGCCTGAGCGAGGACTGCCGGAGCAGTGGTACGCAGACTTTTTCGCCCAAGTGATGGCGCAGCTTGATGTACCTTGCGCGATTCAAAACGCACCGGAATATCTCGGCGTCGGCCTTGGGGCGCAGTCGATTCGATCTCTGCGAGAGCGTTGTCCGAATTTCGTCTTACTCAAAGGCGAAGGATCCGTCATTGCGATTCGTGACGTACTGGAAACCGTGGAAGGCGAGCTGATCGTTTTCAATGGACGTGGCGGACTCGAGCTGACGGACAATCTGCGCGCGGGCTGCGCCGGTATGATCCCGGCCGCCGACACGTTCGATTATCAGGTGCGGATTTTCGAGCTGCTTGGCAGCCTTCCAGGCGCACCGGAAAACGAGGAAACCGCCGAGGAAATCTACCGAAAGATCCTGCCGGCGATCGTCTTCACCATGCAGTCGCTCCACAGCCTGATCTGTTACGGCAAACGGATCGCTGCGCTACGCCTCGGCCTATCGCATGTGTACGATCGTTCGCCGGCAATGCTGCCGACTGAGTTCGGATTGCGCTGCGCACGACGCTATGCAGCGATGCTCGGGCCGCTTGCTTGATAACCGGAATCAACTCACTCGTGCGGAGTAAGTGGAAACGTAGTGCGCGGCTGCTTACGGCGGTGATCGCACTGACGGCCGCGGGAGCGTTGCGCGCAGAAGGCCCGGACGACTGGCGACGCATTGGACGCGACGCACTGCAAGCGGCAAAGCAGATCAAACCGATTGCAACGCGCGCGAAGAATGTCATCCTGTTCGTAGGCGACGGTATGGGCATTGCAACCGTGACTGCTGCCGGGATCATGGAAGGACAGCTGCACGGCGGTTCGGGCGAAGGCAATCGCCTGTCGTTCGAAACGTTTCCGTTCCTTGCGCTTTCGCAGACCTATAGTGCAAACCAGCAAACCTCGGATTCGGCGCCGACGATGACAGCACTCGTCACCGGCGTGAAGACCAATGACGGGTTTCTGTCGGTAGATCAACGGGCGCAACGCGACGACGCCGCGAGCGTGGATGGGACTCGCTTGCCGACGATTTTGGAGCAAGCGAAGGCGCGCGGGCTTGCGGCCGGGGTCGTCACGACTACGCGAGTAACCCATGCCACGCCGGGCGCTACCTATGCACATACGGTAGAGCGCGACTGGGAGTGCGATGCGGATCAATCGCAGACCGCCAACGCGTTGGATTTTCCCGATATCGCGCGGCAGTTGATCGAGTTTCGCGTGGGCGGCGGTATCGATGTCGTGTTCGGCGGGGGCCGCGCCAAGTTCACGCCGACCACCGATGTGGATCCCGAATATGCCGATAAGAAAGGCGAACGCCGCGACCGACGCAATCTGACCCGGGAATGGCTGGATGCATTTACCGGCGCAACATACGTATGGAACCAGGCGCAATTCGACGCTCTCGATCCGGCGAAAGCCCAGCACGTTCTCGGCTTGTTCGAACCATCGCATATGCATTTCGAGCACGATCGATCAAAGGACGGTGCCGGCGAACCGTCTCTCGCGCAGATGACTGCGAAGGCCATTGCCATTCTCTCGCGCAATCCGAAGGGCTTTTTTCTGATGGTCGAAGGCGGTCGGATCGATCACGCGCATCACGCGGCGAATGCTTATCGCGCACTGACCGAAACGATCGCGTTTTCGGATGCGGTGAAAACGGCCGCGCAGCAAACCGATGTAAGCGACACGCTCATCATCGTCACTGCCGATCACAGCCACACGATGACAATCGGCGGCTATCCGAAGCGCGGCAATCCGATCCTCGGGAAAGTCATCGCTGCGGGCGGCGATGGCAAATATTCGAAGGACGCTACCGGTCTCCCGTATACAACGCTTAGCTACGCGAACGGCCCGGGTTACGCGGGCGCGTCGTCCGAGCAAGAAGAAGGCTCCAAGCGCTTCGAGCATCACGGCCGAGGTTATCGTCCGGATCGCGCCGGCCGGCCTGATCTGACCAAGATCGACACGACCGATCCCGACTACTTGCAGGAATCGATCGCGCCCTTGGCCAGCGAAACGCACGGGGCCGAAGACGTTGCAATTTACGCGCGCGGACCGATGGCCCACCTCGTTCACGGCGTCCTTGAGCAGCACGTCGTCTACTACATCATGAGCGATGCGCTGGGGCTCTTAGATAAGTGAGCCGCGTTAGAGACGCGCCTCAACTTGCATTCGCGAGAACGCGCCCTACGCGCGCGCCGTTAGGCGTGATTTGCTCGTCCCGCGCCTCCCCGTCTAGACGGGTTCATGATATCCAGCGCTGTGCGCTGGTAGCGGTGTGAAACTCTCCATGTCAAATTTGCCCGATGGCTCCGCTCTTGCTTTTACGTCAGGTATGGAACCTCACTATTTTCTCAGCGCAGTCCCGACGCACGGCGGCCCTGAATCAGCCGATCGAGAACATTCGCGCCAAGAGATCGAAGCCCGCGTCGTCAACGGCTGGATGGCACTGCTGATCGTGAGCGCGCTGCTGATCTTCGGTTGTTGCTTCGTAGTCGGCTCGTTGCCGCGCTTCGAGACGCGGCCGTTGGTGGCCGGCCTGCTGCTGCTCGGCGTCGGCGTGTTCTGCTTGCGCGGATTTTTTACCTGCGAGCCGAACAACGCGGTAGTGATGATCTTTCTAGGGAGCTACGCTGGGACGGCGCGCAGTAGCGGCTTTCACTGGGCGAATCCGTTGTACTTGCGGTTGCGGGTCTCGTTGCGTGCGCAAACGCTGATGACGGCAATCGTTAAGGTCAACGACGAGCGTGGCCACCCGATCGAGATCGCTGCCGTGCTCACGTGGAAATTGAGCGATACCGCGCGCGCGGTATTCGAAGTAGAAGATTGCGCGCAATACATTCGCG
>JBDTMS010000645.1:0-3248 GCA_039934195.1 Betaproteobacteria bacterium | reverse complement strand
TACGCCCGGCATGCTGATGGCGGCCGCCGATCTGCTCCGGCGCAAGCCTGACCCCAGCGAGGCGGACGTCATCGAAGCATTGAGCGGCGTGCTGTGCCGCTGCACCGGGTATCGCAAGATCGTCGAAGCGGTGCTTGCGGCCGCGAACGGCGATGTCGAGAGCGTCGCGGCAGACGCCGGCGCCGCGGTCGGCAGCCGTATCGCAAAGCTCGATGGCCGGCCCAAGATTATCGGGACAGAGATCTACGCGGCCGATCGTTTTCCCACCGGTGCGCTCTGGCTGCGCGTGATCCGCTCGCCGTATGCGCGCGCGCGTTTTCGCATCGGTGATCTCGGACAATTGCGCGCCGATCATGCCGGCCTGCACGAAGTGCTTACGGCGGAGCACGTCCCGCAAAATGATTTCGGCATCTTTGCGCACGTCAAAGATCAGCCCGTTCTTGCCGCCGGGCACGTCCGCTTTCGCGGCGAAGCGGTGCTCGCGCTGGTCGGCGACTACGCGGATGTGATGTCGATCGAAGAATCCGAGATACCCATCGAATGGTTTCCGCAAGCGCCTGTGCTCGATCTCGATGAGGCACTTTCGTCCGCGACGCCGTTGCACGCGTTCGCACCGGACAACGTGCTGATCCGCGGGCGGGTAAACAAAGGCGACGTCGAGCACGCGCTGCGCGACGCGCACTGCGTGGCGCAGGGCAGCTTCACCACCAGCGTCGTCGAGCACGCCTACATCGAGCCGGAAGCCGGTTACGCAGAACGCATCGAAGACGGTTCGGGCACAGATCGGCTCCGCATCTTCTCCTGCACGCAAACGCCCTACATGGATCGCGACGAGATTGCGCGCGTGCTGCAACTGGAGCCCGCGCAGGTTCACATCGTACCCTCTGCGGTCGGCGGGGGCTTCGGCGGCAAGCTCGACATTGCGATTCAACCGTTGCTGGCAGTCGCGGCGTGGATCTGCAAACGGCCGGTCCACGGTGTATTTACTCGCACAGAGTCGATGATGTCGACGACGAAGCGCCACGCCGCGCGCATGCAGGGCCGAATCGCCTGCGACGCCGACGGTGTGCTGATCGCGGCGGATTTCTGCGGCGATTTCGATACCGGCGCGTATGCATCATGGGGCACGACCGTCGCGAATCGCGTGCCGATTCACGCCAGCGGCCCGTATTCGATTCCGAACGTGCGCGCACTCTCGCGAGCGGTGTATACCAACGGCCCGATTGGCGGTGCGTTTCGCGGCTTCGGCGTGCCGCAATCGACGTTCGTGCACGAGAGCTTGCTCGATGACATCGCGATAAGCATGGGCATGGATCGCCTCGAGCTGCGCTGGCTGAACGCGATTCGCGCCGGCGAGCAGACGGCAACCGGACAGACGCTCAGGGCGAGCTGCGGCTTATCGCAATGTCTGGAGCGCCTGCGCAAGCCGTGGCGCGAAGGGCAGGCAAAGGCGGCTGCGTTCAATGCGCGCGAGCACGCAACACACGGCTCGAGCAGAGGCTGCCGCCTCGGCGTCGGCGTCGCATGCATGTGGTATGGCATCGGCAACACCGTCATCGCCAATCCATCGACGATTCGCGTAGCGCTGCGAAAAGATGGCCGAGTGCTGTTGTACAACGGCGCCGTAGATATCGGCCAGGGCTCGAGCACGGTGCTCGCGCAGATCTGTGCGGACGCGCTCGGATTGCCCGTGAGCTTATTCGATCAGATCGTCGGCGATACCGATCTCACTTCCGACGCGGGCAAAACCTCAGCGTCGCGGCAGACGTTCGTTTCGGGCAACGCCGCGCGCTTCGCCGGCGAGAATTTGCGGGCGCGTCTGCTCGAGTTGCTCGGCGCCCCGGAATCCGCGCAGTTGTTGCTGGAAAACGGCACGCTCATCGCACGCACGCAGGATGCGGAGTATCGCGCCGCGTTGGCAGCGCTTGGCGCCGACGGGAAGAGCGAAATCGCGGTCGGCGAAGGCTACTTCGATCCGCCCACCACACCGCTGGATGCCGACGGTCAAGGCTCACCGTACGCGACCTACGGTTTCGCGGCGCAATTCGCCGAAGTGCAAGTGGATCTGGAGCTGGGCACGGTTAACGTACTGCGCATTCACGCTGCGCACGACGTCGGACGGGCAATCAATCCGACCCAGGTCGAAGGCCAAATCCACGGCGGCATCGCGCAGGGGCTCGGCATGGCGCTGATGGAGGAATATCACAGCGGCCGCACCGACAACTTGCACGACTATCTGATCCCGACGGTCGGCGACATACCGCCGATCGTGTGTTATTTGATCGAAGATCCTGAGCCGCTGGGACCGTACGGTGCGAAAGGTGTCGGCGAGCCTGCGTTGATTCCAACTGCGCCTGCGATACTCAACGCCATTCGCCATGCCATCGGCGTGCGCATCACGCATCTGCCGGCGACGCCCGACCGTATCCGCGCTGCAATCTTGGGTGCTTCGCAATGAGCACACCGAAACGAGCACTCGAGGAATGGGCACTTCAGGAATGGGCACCCGGAATGAGCCCGCGGGAATGAGCACATCGCAATGAGTGCACCCCCGGACGCCGCCGCCGACGTCGACGACCCGGACCCTGCGCGCGAGGCGCCGGCGAAAGTCATTTGCAACGCGTGTCCCGTGCTGTGCCATATCTCGGAAGGGCGTACCGGTGCGTGCGATCGGTGGGGCAACTTCGAGGGCGTGCTAACGCGCGTCGATCCGGTCACGCTGTTTCGTAAAGTGGCCGGCACCTCCGGTGAGATCACCGGTTTTCTCGAGAGCGAAGATTGGGACGGCAGTCCACTGCCCGATGCGCCGGTATTCGTATCCGGCGTCGGTTCTGGCACGACTTATCCCGATTACAAACCGGCGCCGTTCATCGTGTCCTCACAGCACGACGGCGTCGACATGGTCACCGTGGTGACCGAAGGCATTTTCAGCTACTGCAGCTTCAAGGTGAAGATCGACACCGATCGCTGGCTCGGACCCGAGCAAGCCACCGTGCGCTGTCAAGGCGAAGCGGTCGGCCATGTCACCACTGCGGAATACGGTTCGCAGATGCTCTCGCTCGGCGGCGTGCACCATCTCACCGGCGGCAGCAAAAAAGAAGGCCGGGTGACGTGCGACATGATGCTGAGTTTGGGCAATCGCAAACCGATCGAGCTCGCGGTCGAAGGCGGCGCCGCGCTGATCCTCGAAGCCGGCAGAGCACCGCTGGTGAACGGCGTCGAAGAGCAGCGCATGCGCGTGGGTTGCG
>JBDTMS010000644.1:0-3249 GCA_039934195.1 Betaproteobacteria bacterium | reverse complement strand
CGCAGTCAGCGCCATGTCGCCGTATCCGAGTATCGCCGTAAGAATGTTGTTGAAGTCATGCGCGATGCCTCCGGCCATGGTGCCGATCGCGTCGAGCTTTTCCGCCTGACGCAGCCGCGTTTCCAGTTTCGTATGCTCGGCTTCGGCGAGCCGACGCTCCGTGATGTCCCGGTAAATCGCGTAGCTGGCGATCTGGCCGGTCGCGGCGACGATCGGCGCGCCGAGCAAGGTCACATGCACACGAGCGCCGTCTTTGCCCGCACGTTCGGTCTCGCGGCTCACGCGTTGTCCCCGGCTCAACGCTTCGTCCATCCAGCGCGATTCGTCGAGCAGATCGGCGGGAACGATGAGCCGTTCCAGCGTATGGCTACACGCTTGGTGCGCGCTATAGCCGAACATGCGGGTGAACTCGCGATTGACGCGCGTCACTCGCTGTCCCAGATCGAGCATGACGATCGCCTCCGGCGCGCTTTCGAACAACTCGTCGAGTTGCGCGGTCTGCACGCGCAAACGCTCCTCCGCGCGCTCGCGCCGGCGCAACTGACGCAGCATCAGCCAGATCAGCAGCACGACACTAACGCACAGCAACGTGGTGCGCGCGGTACTGTGCAATGCCTGCACATGCCAGGCGCGCAGCACGACATCTTCGTCGACGCTCGCGACGACTGCGAGCGGGAAATCCGGCACCTGCTCGGCTGCGTAGATCATGCCGCGCGCGTTCGCTGCGCGCTGCAGCACGGTCGCCGGCGGCGTGGACGCCGCGAAAAGAGCAGCGACAGTCGCAGCGTCCGGATACGGCCGACCGATCTCAGCAACCGTATTCGGATAACTGGCCAGCACGACACCATCGCTACCGAGCAAGGTCAGCGTGGTCCCTTGGCCGAGATTGAAAGAAGCGTAAAAGCGATTGAAATAGTCGAGATCGATATATGCGGCAGCGACGCCGGCGAAGCGGCCGTCGCGATCGTCGATACGGCGGCTGAGTACGATCGTCCCCGGCCCTTTGCCGCTCGGCGGCGCCGCGGTGGAAATCTGCGGCAGCGCGCCCGGTGTATCTCGATGCGTTTGGAAATACGCCTGCTCGGCGATCGATCGCGCCAGCGGATCGACGTTCGCAGAGCTCGCGAGCACATGCCCATCGGTATCGAATACGAGCAGCTGTCGGATCTGCGGTACGGCGAGCACGCGATCGCGCAACCGGCGCTGTGCCGCCGGCAGATCTTGCCGCGAGTCGCCGCTCGCTGCCGTATCGCGGACGACGACGTCGACGGTCTGCAGCGAGCGCGCGGTCTGTTCGCCCATGGCGTGGACCAGACTCGCGAACAGATGCTCGTTATTTTCGATAACCAGCGCGTGGCGCCGCGCGATGTCGTACACCTGAAACACTGCCATTGCGGCCACGAGCGATGCGCCGGCAACGCCGACCCACAGCGCAAAACCGAATCGGCGCGGCCGCGGTGCGGTCGCGGCAGGCAGCCCGCGCGGGCTGCGGGAGTTGGGCTGGCTCATGGTCGAATCGCTGCGTACACCGTCGTGTTACAACCTGCAATTTTCCACCGAGACCATCGAGCTATACTGATATCGATGCGTCTGTCCTCACCGAACATCCCGCCAACTTCGACCATGAGTATCTCGCCTCACATTTTGATCGTCGATGACGATGCCGACGTGCGTCAACTGGTCACCGACTATCTGGGCGATTTCGATCTGCGGGTAACCGGCGCATCCGACGGCGCGGCGATGCGCAGCACGCTCGCGCACAACGTCGTAGATCTCATTCTTCTCGACATCAAGCTGCCCTCCGAAGACGGCATGACCATCGCGCGCGAGTTACGCGTGAAGTCTAGCATTCCGATCATCATGCTCACCAGCCGCAAGGATGACGTCGACCGCATCATGGGTCTCGAGGTTGGTGCGGACGACTATCTCACCAAGCCGTTCAATCCGAGAGAGCTGGTCGCGCGCATTCGCACGGTATTGCGGCGCACGCAGTCGCAGCCTGCGCAAGCGTCGCCGGGTAGTGTGCGCGCATATCGCTTCGCCGATTGGGAGTTGAATTTGCGCACCCGGCGGTTGACCTCGCAAACCGGCGAGCCGGTCGAGCTCACGCATACCGAGTTCGCGTTGCTCGTGGCGTTTCTCAATGCACCGCAGCGCATCCTCAGCCGCGAGCAACTGCTCGAGCTGATCCGCGGGGATGACGGCGAGGTATTCGATCGCAGTATCGATGTGCAGATTCTACGTCTGCGTCGCAAGGTGGAAAGCAACTCGAGCCGGCCTGAGTTGATCAAGACCGAGCGCGGCCTGGGATATCTGTTCAACGCCAAAGTCGATCCGGTCGCGTAACGCGCGCTTCGCACGCGAAAAAACGGCGAGTCTTGCGGACTCGCCGTTACGAAAACCCGACGCAGGCCACGCCGGGGAGGGGTAGTTCGAGTACCGGGAAGTTGCGCCATGCGGTCGACAAGGTCGCAGGCAGCACACACGCCGATGTCGGCCAATATCGCACGCTGCCGCTACGCAGAAATTTCATCGAAACGCGCCGTGTTGCGACTTGTAATTTAACGCCGCGTATCGCGCCGCTTATCGCGTGGCGAACATGCTGACTGTTCAGCGAATCGGCGATGAACGCGCCGTCAACCGCTCTCCCCACTTGACGTTGGGCCTATCGGACAGCACCGAATGACGCGCGTGCGACGATTGGATCGATTCTCTTGCCCAGGTGATGGAGCAATGCAGACATGTTGAGCACACAAGAAATACTTATCCGTTTATTGGCGGCAGCTTTGCTCGGAAGCGTCGTCGGCATCGAGCGCGAACGGCGCAGTGCGTGGGCCGCGGGTCTACGCACGCACATGCTGGTGTGCATGGGCGCAGCGCTGTTCATGGTGACGTCCGCCGTGGGATTCTCCGATGTGCTCGGCGGCGAGCATGTGGTACTGGATCCATCGCGCGTGGCCGCTCAGGTTGCCAGCGGCATCGGCTTTCTCGGCGCCGGTACCATCATTCTCCGGCGCAAGATCGTGCACGGACTGACGACGGCAGCAAGCATTTGGTCGGTTGCCGCGGTGGGGCTGGCGGTCGGCGGCGGACTCTATGTCGCGGCGGGCGGCGCCACCTGCATCATGATCGGCATTCTTGCCGGTGTGCGTCCGCTGGAGCGCCGGCTTTTCACCCACGCGAAGGCGCAGAACATTACGCTGCAGGTGGAATACTGGAGCGATCTGGTGCCGACATTACGTACGATCT
>JBDTMS010000643.1:0-3250 GCA_039934195.1 Betaproteobacteria bacterium | reverse complement strand
CGCCGGTGACGTGCTGGAACACACCTTGAACGCCCCAGAAGCAACCGCCGGCGAGTACTGCGACCTCCGAGGCGGGGCGCGTTGCTTCATCGCTGGCCGGCGCTGGAATTGCGCGTCCTTCCGCCGCGATCGACGGCCTGAGCTGTATCGCTGCGCCGGCGGCGATGGCCACCGCCAAGATGATCAGAGCAGGGCGCGCACGTTGCCACACACGTTGTGTTTTCGATTTTCCGAACGCTTGAGTCATTGAGTAAGCCTCGTTGTCAGCCGAAGGTAAATGCATAAGCTTGTACGTGCGGATCGAGAAACTGGATCTCGAACGTGTGGTCGACGAGTGCGCCGCGTTGGCGGATGAGTTGATACAGGCGATGCTCGTTCACCACACCGTTGCCATCCGAGTCGACATCCATGCCGTGGTTGGTTCCGGGAGCGGCGCCGTCGATCGTGACACGGAAACGGACTTCGCCGGCGTTTTTGCCGGTTCCCAGTACCAGATGCAGATCGCGCGCGTGAAAACGGTAAACGATGGCGCCATCTTTTTTGTTGAGAACGGCTTGTTGTTCGCCGATCGTCCAATCGCCCGAAAGCCCCCATTGATTCAGCCGCGGCACACCGACGGTGTAGGCGTGGCGCCTATCGTCTAGCACGCCGCCGAGATAAGCGAGCAGCAGCAGGATCATCGTGTGGGAGCGGTGGGGATCAAGCAGCGACGGGTACGAAAGTCATCGCCACGCCGTTCATGCAGTAGCGCAGACCTGTAGGCTTCGGGCCATCGTCGAACACGTGACCGAGGTGACCGCCGCAGCGGGCGCACTCGACCGCAGTCCGCGCCATGCCCAACGATGTGTCCTGCTCGGTGTGGACGGCTTTTTCCAGCGGTTGCCAGAAGCTCGGCCAGCCGGTGCCGCTGTCGTACTTGGTCTTCGAAGAAAACAAGTCGAGCTTGCAGCCTGCGCACGCGAAATTGCCTTGCCGTTGCTCGTGCAGCAGCGGGCTGGTGAACGGCCGCTCCGTGCCGCTTTGTCGCAGCACATCGTACTGTTCCGGCGTCAGCAGCTTGCGCCATTCTCCGTCGGTACGAGTCAACGGGAATTTCTCGCCGGCGTGCGCGAGCGGTAGCCAGCGCGCGCCTGCAGCGGCGACGGCGGCGATTGCGCTGTTCTTCAGAAAAACACGTCTGCTTGTCATATGCCCAGTTCCTTCCGATGCGTTAAGGGTTGTTCCATTACGTCGAAGCTATCAGGGTAGTCGCAAGATATCGCTTTTGTGTCACGGCGGGATAACGAATGCGGAATATCGAGATCGCGTTTGGTCGCAAATCGATGCTTGGGCTAGATGGAGACGATGTAACCCGGCTGCAAGGATGGCGTCTCAGCGGGATCGGCGTTCCGGCGCCACGCTGGGCACGCGAGCCAGTGACGGCAACGAGTGGCGAGGCAGGTACTGCGCGGCCGTGCAGTACCTGTCCGTAGGTTATATACAGTCTTGGCCAGCCATCCGGATTGGCTTCGTGTATTAGTCGGCAGCAACGTCTGGACACTGCTCGCTTTCGATCAGCCGGGGCCCGATTTCGACGACTGATCCGGTCGATCAGTTGCGCGAGCGCGAAGTCACACCGAGGTACGCCACGAATATTTCGGCGCATAGCCCAGCAGACGTGCGGCCTTCGCGTTCGATTGCAGCGATGCAAAATCGCCATGGGTCTCGTCCAGCGGCACGGAGGGAAAACATTCCGCCATCAGTTGTCGATTCGGACGTGCCATCACCGTATCCGCGGCGGCGATGATGCAATGCTCCGCCCCCGTTAGCGGCGCCTCGAGCGCGAGCCGGCACGCTTGTGCAACATCGCGCGTGTCCACGTAGCTCCACAAATTCCATTTGCGAATGTTGGCGTCAGACTGCCAGCTCGAAAACATCGCGTACTCATCGGCTGCAATGATGTTTGAGATGCGCAAGCCGACAAAAGAGGTCGCCGGATTCCAGCGGTTCATCTGACGCGCGATCTCTTCCGATAATCCTTTCGCCAGCGCATAACTATTCTCCGGCAGCAGCGGATGTTCTTCGGTAATCGGCGCGAACGAAGGCAGCACGCGGGTGAACGGCAGGCCGAACGTCGTCTCGCTCGACGCCCATACCACGCGCTGTAAACCGAGCATCGTCGCCGCGCTGAACACGTTGTACGTCGTCATCAGATTGTGCTGAAACGTTGTCGCGTCGGGCGCGAGACCGGGCGCTGGGATTCCCGCAAGATGAATCACCGCATCGGCAAGCTCGAACGGGCGCCGGCGCTCGACTGTTCCCGCCGCGCGTCGCAGTGCATCGATGGTCTGTCCGAGGTCCGTCATATCGGCTTTCAGCGTATGGCACAAGCCATCGGGCGAAGGCATCAAGTCGATGTTGATGACGCTATAACCGTGCTCGATCAGTTCTCGGACGACGGCGCGGCCAGCCTTGCCGCTGCCGCCGGTTACAGCGATTTTTTTCATGATGCAACTCCGTGTTGGGGGGTGCTGTGAAGATTGGATAGGCGCAAGGTTATCGGCTGCGGGCCTGCGATGTAATCGATGCCTGCGTTTGTTCGCGCGCGGTCTGCCGCGGCGAAGATCGGCGCTTACGCAATACATTCGCGCCGCGTCTGGCCGATCTGTCATGTGCGGTTCGCGTGTTGCACGAGCACCTCTACAATACGACACCGAGCTTGCGCTTGAATGCCTCGTTGCCTTTCGGCGTGATGCTGACGACGCGCGAACGTGCTGTGCGCAAGATCCAGCCTTGCCGAACGTATAGGTCCAGCAGCTCGGCGCCCAGAACACCGGCGAGATGCGGACGGCGTTGCGTCAGATCGACGCAGCCGCGCGCAAACGTGCGCCGGGCTTTGCGCTCGCGATTCGGATCGATGCCGAGCGCGCTGAGTTTTTCTGCACCGAGGCGGGTCGCCTCGTACGTATGACCGTCGGCGACGAGCCAGCGTTGTTTCAACATCGCCTGCAACACCTTCACCGCCATTTCTCCGGCGAGATGGTCGTAACAGGTCCGCGCGTGTAAAAACTGACTGGGCATCGCGCGCACCAATGCAGGCTGCTGCGGCGTTCTCGCACGAGCCGATTTACCGAATGAGGCCAGACTCTCGATCAAATTCGCCGCATCGGCATTGGCGATCCGGAAATAGCGATGGCGTCCTTGTGCCTCGGACAACAACAGGCCGCCATCGACCAGCTTGGCAAGATGTGCGCTCGCCGATTGCGCAGAG
>JBDTMS010000642.1:0-3254 GCA_039934195.1 Betaproteobacteria bacterium | reverse complement strand
CTGCGCCTGCACCGACACGTCGAGCGCGGACACCGGCTCGTCGCACACGATCAGCCGCGGGCTCACCGACAACGCGCGCGCAATGCCGAGGCGCTGACGTTGTCCGCCGGAAAACTCGTACGGGTACTTGACCATCTGATCGGCGCGCAGCCCGACGCGATCGAACAGCTGTGCAACGCGCGAGCGAATGTCGAGCGCCGATAGCGATTCGTAGTTGCGTATCGGTTCGGCCACAATCTCGGCCGCACGCATGCGCGGATTCAGCGACGAATACGGATCTTGAAATACCGCCTGCAGCTCGCGCCGCACCGGACGCATGCGCGCGCGATCGTGCTGATCGATGCGCTCGCCGCGCCAGAAGATCTCGCCTTCGGTTGGGTCTTGCAAACGCAAGATGAGCTTGCCGGTGGTCGATTTGCCGCAACCCGATTCGCCGACCAGCCCGAGCGTTTCGCCGTCGCGGATGGTAAAGCTCACGCCGTCGACTGCGTGCACTTTCGCGCCGCTCGCAAACATGCCGGTGTTGGTCGGAAAGAATTTGCGCAGCCCCTGCACTTCGAGCAGCGTGTCGTCGCGTTTCGTTTCTGCAGGCGCGGCCGTCATTGCACCGGATTCCAGCAAGCAGCCCAGTGGTCCGGCGCGTGCGGCGTAAGCGGCGGCACCTCACGCACGCAACGCTCGATCGCATTCGGACAGCGCGGCGCGAACAAACAGCCGGGCTGTTCGTCTTTCAAGGACGGCACCATGCCGGGAATTTCCACCAGCCGCTCGGGCGGTCGTCCCGCCGATTCACGGCGCACCGAATCGCCCAGATGCGGCATCGAGCCGAGCAGCCCGTGCGTATACGGGTGGCGCGGTCGCGCGAACAGCGCTTCGACCGACGCTTCTTCGACTTTGCGACCTGCGTACATCACTGCAACGCGATGCGCCATCTCTGCAACGACGCCGAGGTCGTGCGTGATCAACACGATCGATGCGCCGGTCTCGCGCGCCAGCTCGCGCATCAGCTCGAGGATCTGCGCCTGAATGGTCACGTCGAGCGCGGTGGTCGGCTCGTCGGCGATCAGCAAACGCGGTCCGCAGGCAAGCGCCATCGCGATCATCACGCGCTGGCGCATGCCGCCGGACAACTCGTGCGGATACTGGCGCACGCGACGCTCGGGTTCCGGCATGCGAACTCTGCGCAGCATCTCGACTGATTTTGCGAGCGCGTCGGACTGCGAAAGGCCGCGATGCAGAACCAGGCTCTCGCCGATCTGCCGGCCGATGGTGAGCGCCGGATTGAGCGAGGTCATCGGCTCCTGAAAGATCATCGACACGCGATCGCCACGCACCGCGCGCATTTCATCCTCGCTGAGCGCCAGCAGATCGCGGCCCTCGAACAAAATGCGTCCGCCGACGATGCGTCCCGGCGGCGACGCGATCAGCCGCAGGATCGACAGCGCTGTCACGCTTTTGCCGCAGCCGGATTCGCCGACGACGGCCAGCGTTTCTCCCGGTTGGACCGACAGCGACAGCCCGTCGACCGCGCGCACGACGCCATCACGCGTGAAGAAGTGCGTGGTCAGATTCTGCACCTCGAGCAGCGGTGCAAGCATGCCGGGATCGTTCATGGAAGGGTCGGCACCATCACCACAGCTGGCACATCATCTCCGGCACATCGTCTCCGGCACATCGTCTTTGGCACATCGTCTTTGGCACATCGTCTTTGGCACATCGCATCCGGCACATCACATCCGGCGCGCAAGGCGCGGATCGAGCGCGTCGCGCATGCCGTCGCCGAGCAAATTCACGGACAGCACGGTGAGCGAGAGAAATAGCCCGGGAAAGAAAATCATATAGCCCGCGATTTGAAACAAGTTGCGCGCCTCGGCCATGATGTTGCCCCAGCTCGGAATGTTCGGCGGCGTGCCGGCGCCGATGAAAGACAAAATCGCTTCGGTGATCATCGCGGATGCGCAGATGAACGTGCCCTGCACAAGCAGCGGCGCAAGGGTGTTCGGCAAAATATGGCGCAGCAAAATCAGCGGCAAGCTGGTACCGGCGGCAACCGCGGCCTCGACATACGGCTGCTCACGCAGGCTCAGCACCAGACTGCGCACCAGCCGCACGACGCGCGGAACTTCCGAGAGCGTGATCGCAACGATGACGTTGCCGATGCTGGCTTTCGTCAGCGCCATCAGCGCGATCGCGAGCAGCACCGAAGGAATCGACATCAAGCCATCCATCACCCGCATCACCACCGCATCGAGCCAGCGAATGAAGCCGGTGACGAGGCCGATTGCGAGCCCGACGGAAATCGACAGCGCGGCCACCGCAATACCCACCGTGAGCGACACGCGCGCACCGAAGATCACTCGGCTGTAGACGTCGCGGCCGAGCATGTCGGTGCCGAACCAATGCTCGCCCGAAGGTGGCTTGAGCCGGCGTGCGGGTGACAATTCCTGTGGATCGACGGTGCCGAGCCAGGGCGCGAGCAGCGCAACCAAAATCATCAGCAGCAGAACAACGGCGCCGATGATTGCAGTCGGATGCCGGCGCAGGACGTCGCGTATCCAGCGCCATGTCGGCGACGCGGATTTTGTTTCTACTGGGAGGCTGTCAACCGCAGTGTTCATCTCAGTAGCGAATGCGCGGATCGAACAGCCGGTACGACAGATCGACGAGCAGATTGATCAGCACGTAGACCCCGGAGAACAGCAGGATCACGCCTTGAATGATCGGATAGTCGCGCCGCAAAATCGCATCGACCGTAAGCCGTCCAAGGCCGGGAATTGCGAACACGGTTTCAGTGACGATCGCGCCACTGATCAGCAGCGCGATGCCGATGCCGATGACGGTGATGATCGGCACGCCGGCATTCTTCAGCGCATGGCCAGTGAGCACGGCACGCGGCGCGAGGCCTTTCGCGTTCGCTGTGCGAATGTAATCCTGCGAAAGCACGTCGAGCATCGCGGCGCGCGTGATGCGCGCGATCAGCGCCATGTACACGGTACCCAGTGCAATGCTCGGCAAAATCAGATGCGACAGCCACGGCCAAAGACCTTCGTTCAGCGGCCGGTAGCCTTGCACCGGCAGCCATTCGAGATCGACCGAGAAGACGATGATCAGCATGTACGCGAGCACGAATACCGGCACGGAAAATCCCAGTACCGAGAAGCCCATCACCAGCCGATCCACCCAAGTGCCGGCGCGTGCAGCAGCGATCACGCCGAGCGGCACCGCCACGAGCACTGCGACGATGAGCGTGCACA
>JBDTMS010000641.1:0-3254 GCA_039934195.1 Betaproteobacteria bacterium | reverse complement strand
GAGGTGCCACCGACTTCAACTGACGCATCGCTGGTGACGAACGACATCGCTACTGCTGCATCTTTCGACGTGTTGGTCGTCGATCCGGCTTGCGCGGTTGCGCTAGCCTGCACCGAGCTCAACGCGGTCATCGTCACGTCTTCGGTAGCGTGAATGCTCGACGCACCGTCGACCAGAACAGACGCGTGTCCATCGGGACGGATGACCGACAAGTCGGCGTCCTGGCGATCGAGCAGGCCGGTCGAAGTTACGTTCAGACCTGCGCCCGCGAGCAGCGATATGTTATGGCCTGACAATGTGGCGTCGTGAACCGCAATACCCGCCGTCGCGGCGGTCGCACTGGTCGCAACGCCGCCGGTATCGGTGACTTGTTTGACCGCGAGCAGCGTGATGTCGCCGGGCGTGGTCGTCTTGCCGGCGAGCGATTCGACCGCCGCGCCCGGCTGAACCGTGATAGACGGCGCCTGCAATGTGATCGAACCGCCATCGGTCGAGGTTACGTGCGCGCCCTTGTCGACGGTCAGAGCATCCGTCGCGCTCATGTGGAGATCGCCGAGCGTAGCGATGTTGTTGCTGACGAGTACCGACTCCGGTGCCTCGAGCGTGAAGGTCTGCGGCGTGTAGAGCGGGCCGCCGCTGTTGTGCAGATCGACCGCGTCTTGGCCGTCGTTGCCGGTGAACTTCACCGTGATCGGTACTGGCGAGAAGCTGCCCGCATAGCTGAGATCGATCGCGAGCTTATCCGCCGCGTTGGAGCCGGCAATGTCGATCTCGCGCGCTGCGTTAAGGAGCGTGCTGCCAAGCACCGAATGCGTGACATTGTCGATCAGCTCCAAGGTCGGTGCGCCGGGTCCGCCGGGCGCAGCAACGATCTTGAGGGAGAGATCGGCGGCACCGGTCGCGACATACGAGACGTCGGCGGAAAGCAGTACACGTGGCTCGACTGCTTCGAATTGCAGGCGCTGTCGCGGCGGCATCGAAGACTCTCTGCGGGATGCGCGCTCCGTGCGCTTGCGCCATTGCGCTTTGAAATTGACGAGCGAGCACAGCTTCGACAACACGGAAGAGAACTTCATTGCGCACCTCTGAGCGGAGCAACCGATAGAAAACGGGAGCGCGGATCTGGTTGCAGATCCGCGCTCATATGATTTGGAATTCGCGGCGTCATGCCTGGACACCGACGGGGAACGAACCGGGAATTGCGCGTTTCGCGAATTGCGACGACGCGGCAGCGCCGAGGACGTGTTGGTAGCGGACAGCGCAGGGCAACTGTCGGGGCACGGTAGCGCCGAAAAAGTCGAGACGGGTAGAGCGGATCAAAAACGGAAGATCGGTGAGTACAACGAGCGTTTGCGCAGACGTGACCGACGGGAGGATCGCGCAAGCACTTAGCGCATCGTACCCAGCGCAACGTGTTCCGCTGCGTGCGCCGCCGATCTGCGGACGCACGTACAGAACAGGCGCCGCCTGCCACTTACGCATTGCTGAAAACCCTCCCAGGTGAAGCCCGCGAACGCTCGTTTGCGGGCTACGCGCTTAGCATACGCAGGCACTGCAACGACGCGACAAATCCCCTTTCCCGCACCGTCACACCCTGAGCAACGGTCATTTAAATTCAGATCACTTGGACAACACCCCGTCGCTATTGCTTACGCCAATCTAATCTCAAAGCCGCGCAAAATAGATGCCTATCCAACGTTGCGCGGACTTTAACGTATCCCTTTTTTGTTGTGAACAAACTTTAGATATAGTTTGCGTTGCATTTTTTTGAACGCCTATTCGCGTAAGCAAATACGCTCGAATCTTATGAAATCGACAGATTTCGCCCATCGATTCGTCGCTGAGAAACGAACGAGCGGTACTTGTTGGTCGTATTTCTAGGAGTGGTTTTGCAATTGCACCAATGGAAAGCGCGAAGCGCGTTGACCGATGAAAAATGCCTGGCTGCACAGACGAGGGCGCGAAGTGCAGGAGAGCTTAAGTGGGGGCAGTGCTGCGCTCAAAGTTGGCGCGGAAGACGCTCGCAAATGATGATGGCCGAGTGTCGTTACTGACTTACGTAGTCGCCGCATCGCAAGCACGACGCGGCCTCAGTGCAGGGAAAATGTCCCGCGATGGTCTGGTGCCTTAGTGCGCCAGCTCCATTTGCTTCCACACGCATATGCCTTTCGTGGAACGATGGATGTCTTCGAGATGCAGGTGATGTTCGACGAGCTCGTCGTCTGTGGCGAAAATTACGATGAGATCTGCCGACACGTCGGCCAGTATGTCGTCCGTCGAGCTTGGCGCGGTGAGCTCGATTTCCATCAGCAATGTTTCCTGGCCGCGCGTCATCGAAAGATAGACTTCGGCCAGCAGTTGTGCGTCGAGCAGCGCGCCGTGCAGTGTGCGCGCGGAATTGTTGACTTGATACCGCTCGCATAGCGCGTCGAGGCCGTTGCGCTTGCCCGGATGCAGATCGCGCGCCATGCGCAGCGTATCGGTAATCGCCGGGCAGTGGGTTGCAATGAATTGCAGTTGCACTAACGCGAGCTCGCTATCGAGAAATCCGACGTCGAACGCGGCGTTGTGAATGATCAGCTCGGCGCCTTGCACGAAATCGAGCAGCTCTGCGACGATATCTGCGAAGCGCGGCTTGTCTTGCAAAAAGTCGAGCGTGAGTCCGTGCACCTGCAGCGCGCCGAATTCGATGTCGCGGTCAGGATTGAGATAGCGATGGAAATGTCGGCCGGTCAACCGGCGATTTACGATTTCGACGCCGGCCACTTCGATGATTCGATGTCCGAGCGCAACTTCGAGCCCGGTCGTTTCGGTATCCAGCACTATTTGGCGCAAGCTGTTCCCTTCCGTTCGCGGGGCTGACGCCGGGCCTACACGATCGCCGATCGATGACCAACCTCGGCGCAGCCTAGGTTAGCCAGCGCATCGGCGCGTTCGTTTTCGACGTGGCCCGCATGACCTTTGACCCACACCCATTTGATGTCGTGCTGAGCAGCGAGCGCGTCGAGTTCTTGCCACAGGTCGACATTCTTCACGGCCTTTTTGTCGGCCGTGCGCCAGCCGCGTTTTTTCCAGTCGTGAATCCACACGCTGATGCCTTTCAGCACGTACGTTGAATCGCTCGACAGACACACTTTGCACGGACGCGTGAGCGATGCGAGACCCTTGATCGCGGCGGTGAGCTCCATGCGATTGTTGGTCGTACCGGGCTCGCCGCCATACATCTCTTTAACGTGTCGCCCCATCCGCAGAAC
>JBDTMS010000640.1:0-3270 GCA_039934195.1 Betaproteobacteria bacterium | reverse complement strand
CTGCATGCCGTGCTGGAGACGGCCGTGCAAAAGATCTGCGGTGGTTGGCAGTCGCCCCCATTGGAATGATCGTAATCGTGCGCACGCCGCCAGTATCTCTAGCAACAACCATCAACCCAGCGATTGCACCAAGCTCGTTTGCACCACATGGATTGACGCACAGAGTCAATACACTGTTGGCATGGCTTGCACTCCAACGGCCGCAAGTGGTCTTTAGCGCCGGTGGCCGTTTGTCACGCTAGGCCATAGTGTGACTGGGTCACGATGTTTGAGCCGCGTCCCTACGCTGGCTTCGTATACCACACTGTTCTGCCGCGTGGATCAGCGCTAGGCTTTCGCTTTCGTCGAGGAGCCACATGTCGGCCACAGTATGGTGAAGTCGTCCAGTCACACGCGCCAGTTTGTCCGTTTAGATCGTGGTGGCCGGTTCAGACAAGATGATCGCAAAAATTCTGACCCCGTCATAGGACTCGCCGAACCCTTCGACGGCATGTTACCCCTTCTCCATACCTTTGCTGCGCAAAGCTGAACTAGTGCAGCGTATAGCTCGTGCCGAGTGACAGGGCGGTCCATCCAATGGACTATATTCGGCAGCGGGCGGCGCTACCAGGACAGTCGCGCTTTCGTTACATGCGTGAACCGCGTTTTAGGCCCGGGCAACAAAATCACTCTCGTCCTAAGTCCTCTCCAAAATCACTCCCCAATTCGTGCCTCCGGCTAGTCTGATGCCTCCACCGCCATCGCGAGCAATGCGCCATGGCATACGCGCTTGCGTAAAGTGGCGCACGAAAGCGCACGTGTCAGATTGCTTTCGACTCTAGTTGAAGCGCAGGAACCGCGTGCTGGTTAATTACAGCGAATGCGCTAATTGCCGTTGCTTGGTTGCGCCCTTGACAAAGCCGTTTAACTTTTGAGGAGAGAGCGATGAATGAAGAATCGATGCGACTCAACGCTGAACAATTCGTCTGTGAGTGGTCAACGTCTTGCTTTTCACAGAATTCCCTCGTGGCTCTACATGTGAGTCAACAAGGTTGGTCCGCGTCTGGCCGCGCCGATACAAAGACATACGCAGATCCAGGCCCTCTGGACAGGCCAGAGCATGAGACTACTTAGCGTGCGCAAGGCTACCATTCGGCGAGGCTTACAGCGCCGTCGATCGCCGTCCCGGCTACTGACAAAGTTGGGGCGTTACAACCGAGGACGGACTGCCTCCGCATTGACTTGTTGCCGACGTTGCCAGGAACGTCGATTTCAACATCACACCGCGCCATCGACTCAAATGAGGTATACCAGTCAATTGCGTACTTGCTCGAAGAGCGAGGGGTGTACCACGGAGCCACGAGGGTCCTTTCGCCATGCGCAGAGCGAGACGATATCGACAACCTCCCGAATCGATCTAGATGAGCTAAACAACCTGGTCTGGACGGATTACGGCGTTGTCTGCTTGCTTAGCGCGCGCAAACAATACGTGATCGTGCAAAAGTGGGAATGTGCGAGTCAGGCCACTAACGGAACTCGCATCCGAGAAAGTAGCGGAATCGAGAGGACTCGCCCCATGGCAACACCTTCCTAAAGATGTCAGATCCCATCGTCGGCGAGAAACTCAAGATGGCATTCTGCAATTACTGCAACAAGGAGCGATTTGACCAGGAAATGCTTTTTCATCGGCTCGTCAGGAAACACAACGGCGGTTCAATCGCCATGCGTATGTGCGCCTATTGCAAGCACAGGCGCGAAGCTGCTCAAAAGAAGGTACGAAATGAACAATGAATTGGGTACAACGCTTGCTGCGCACACCAGGCAATTGCGGCAGCACCGCGTACTTGAGTACCTTGCTGCGACGTTCGATTTAAGCTTGATCGACGCCGCAGAGTAAAAATGTGGCTTTGGTTGCAGGACATTTTTTGATCAACGCGAACGGCTAGATGGAGAGCGTCAGTAAACGGCTACCAGCATGATTGTTCAAGATTTAGCGGCTAGAGGCAGCGCCGCGCTGATACCATTGATGTCGATCACGGCCGCCGCAGCACCGAATATCACGCTTTTATTCAGGTCGCTCGACGGTGCGCTGAAAAATTTGTACACGATCAATTCTATCCAGCCGCCGCGCAGTCGCAACTCGGGAAGATCGCGCGAGGCTTTTTCGCTCGGTACGCGACATGACGTCGTGGACCGGCACGCGTAGCGCTCGATGATCAAATTTTAAGTCAGCATCGGCTGATGAAAGTGGGGCAAGCTTACCTCGATTACTCGGATCGCTAAGCCGGCCGCAACACGCGCAGTCAGAGATCGTGCATCACGTGGTGCGGCAAGTCGGGCAGCCCGGCATCGCCAAACGCAATATCTTATGCGATCTCGTGAAGCGGCACTTCACCGACGGCACTCGAAACGGCCGACCTACGCCACCATCGGCAAGCAAACCGGCTACAACTGGCACGGTCGAGAATACGATAACGGCGTCCGCCGCTGTTGCATATGCCTGTGGCCTGGGCCGAAGCTGCCCTAAAAGAGACGGTCGCCAATCGGGTGTTATTGAACGACTCCTCCAAAACACCGTAGTCGTCAATAAGATTTCTTTCTTCTCAGCCCCATCCCCCACTGCCGCAATGACTCGGCGCATCTTCCTCGTGATTTCATCGCTCTGGCCGGTTACACCAACTCTGTCTGATGGGTTCGGGCACGGGCTAAGTGATCTTCTAATGCTTCGCTTGATATGAATCCAGGCGCGCGCTGATATTAATTTCTACCTCAAAAGCAACCCCATCTCGTCGAGCCGTCGAAGCGGCAGTTCACTGAAGGCGGCAGGGGCATAGCGATTCTCCACCAAAGAAAAACGCACCGACCACGATGCACTGTGCCCTGTGCACCCAAGACGGTACCGTGTAATTGTGTTACAGAATCCCAACGACGAGCGAGGAAAGTTCAAAAAAAAAGCCCCGTACGAGACGGGGCTACAGTAATGCAGGACGTTGCTTAACTAAGGAGCCGACAAAAGATGAGATGCGAGGCTCGAACCTTCGCCTGCCCCAAAGCAGGGTATAGCATGCCAGCACTTATGCCAACCTAAAGAGACCCACCATCTTAAGCAGAAAACCCGCCGAAGCGGGTTCGAAAGGAAATGCAGCAGAACGCTATAAGGTGGGAGGGCTGGCGCTACTGTAGGATTCGCCGAACACGCGTTCGTAATCTATACGTCAGGGGGTACGGCATCAAATAGAGCTGGCCTCGGTTTTTCGGACACGGGCTTAAGTGGATGAACTGCTCTACCCT
>JBDTMS010000639.1:0-3272 GCA_039934195.1 Betaproteobacteria bacterium | reverse complement strand
ACCGTTGAATGCGAAGATCGTATTCGGGGGATGAGATGGCGCGCTACAAAGTGGTGGATCGCAATCCTAGATTCATGGCAGTTGTGCTTGATGCACAACTCATCGCAGGCAGCTTCGAATACGCGCTGGATTATCTGATCGACAACGAGATCGATCTGGCAAAGCTTCACCAGCGCTATCGCAACGACGATACCGGCGCCCCTGCATATGACCCTGGCGTGATGCTCAAGATTGTCTTGCTCGCTTATAGCCGTGGGATGATCAGCAGTCGAGCGATCGAGCGCGCCTGTCGTGAGAACGTGCTGTTCATGGCGCTGTCGGGCGATAGCGCGCCACAGTTCACGACGATCGCGAAGTTCGTTCGCGAGCTCGCCGAAGAAGTCTCTGCAATCTTCACCCAGGTCCTACTGGTGTGTGATGCAAGAGGACTGATCGGCCGGCAGATGTTCGCCATCGATGGCGTCAAGCTGCCCTCGAACGCAAGCAAGGAGAGAAGTGGCACGCACGCTGAGCTTGCGCACCAAGCTCAGCGAATGGAGCGTGCCGTGTCAAGCATGCTCAAAGCGCACCGAAGCGGCGATGAGTTCGGTGAGTCTATCGGGGAGACACGCATGGCCGCGCGCAGCGCATCGATAGGCTAAAGGATGAAGCCAGACGCATTCGCGAATTTTTGAGGACGCACCGCGAGCGTTGCTCCGACTCACCACTGCACTACACAGAGCGGATGAAGCGAGCATCGATAGCGAGCACGGCAGAGCGCTGTGCGGGCGAAGAATTGCGACCGTCGAGCCGGTGTTCGCCAACTTGCGGTACAACAAGCGACTGGACCGATTTACGCTGCGCACTCAATCTAAGGTCGACACGCAGTGGAAGTTATTTTGCCTGGTGCACAACATCGAGAAGCTTACCCATCACGGCTACGCGCGATAAACTGCATTAGTAGTCGGTGCGAGTGTTGTTGCGTTGAGCGGACGTGGGCGCTGAAACGTAAATCTACAGCGGGCTAACGGGACGCACATTATTGCCATGAGAAACCTATTCTCAAGAAAATTCTATCGTCCCGGCAGCTGATCGGCTTTTTATACAGCCCCGTTAGGGCGCACGCCCGACTCACTCTCATAGGAGACGCCGTGATAGAACAGAACAAGGCTCGCATTAGGGAGTTTCTCGACAGGGTGCTCTCATCGGGCGAAATCTCCGCGACGGGCGACTACTTTCATGCCGAGATGGTGGAAGAGGTTCCGTTCCCAGGCCAAGGCCCCGGACTCACCGGCCTCAAGGAAACCCTAACGGCTCTGCGAGCCGCCTTCCCGGATATGCGCTGGCGCGTCGATGAGCAGATTGCAGAGGACAGCCGAGTCTTGACACGCTTTGTCTGGGAAGGAACTCATCGTGGCGACTTTATGGGAATGCCACCGACCAACCGTGGGGTCAGCGTGTGGGGCATGGTCATTGATCAGTTTGAAGGGACGAAGGTCAAGTCGACCCGAATTCTCATGGATACGATGAGCCTTATGCAGCAGCTGGGAGCATCGCCTAGCGCTCCTGGATGAGTCTCATCGAGCACAAAGCTGCAACTGCGCCCTAACCCCTCGATCGAGGCGAGGCCCAACGGCGCCGCGATGCTCCAAGGTTTATCTTCCGCCTCGCGGCGCAACACCGCTGGAGTCGCTCAGAACAATCTAGGGGTCAGATCTTGAACCTTGGATCTACCGATGGTGGTTGCCTTCCATGCCGCGATCTAGCTTGGGCGTGCGCACGGCGTGCTGTTTCGGCAATTGTCGTCCCGTTGATTCTGCCCCCATCTCGCACTCGTTGCCTGGAGTAGTAGCACCCATGCCGAAACCAGGCCGATGGTGCCCATGCAGACAGTACGTCAACAACTCGTTGCACCCGAGCCGCTAAAGCAGGCGGTGCGCTCGATTCGTTAGATCGCTACGGCGCAAATCCAAGCGACCTCGCGGTCATATGCCGCTCATCTAGAGTCTTGGGCAGAGCGTTCCTTCAACCCCTCTCGGAACTCGCGGTTCCGTACAATAGGGCTCCAGATCTCACATAACCACGACTACCCTGGTAGCCTCCTCGCATGAAGGTTAGCGAAGTATTGCGTTTACTTACGGACGACGGATGGTACCTGGTGGCTACCCGCGGAAGTCATCGTCAATTCAAGCATCCCGCGAAAGTAGGCCGGGTGACGATTGCTGGCAAACCCAGTGACGACCTGGCCCCGGCACGCTCAACAGCGTCCTAAAGCAAGCCGGTTCGAAAAGATGAGGTTACGAAATGCGTTATGCCATTGTGATCGAGAAGGCGGAAGACAACTATTCGGCCTACGTTCCAGACCTACCTGGGTGCGTAGCTACGGGTGTATCTCAATCCGACGTTGAATCTGTAATCCGAGAAGCTATTGAGTTTCATCTTGCAGGGTTGCAAGAGGACGGCTTACCCATCCCAGAAGCGTCAAGCAAGGTCGAGTACGTCGACATCCCGGTCTAACCGGCGGTTGCAGGGGACGCGCTGAGCGGCGTCGTCTTGCTTGGCCAGCGCGTTGTCCCCGCGCTCCTGAACTGTCTCGTAGATCGCAGTCCATGGACCAGGCGACGAAATTCATAGCCGGAAAAGAGTTTCATCTCAAGGAGGGCGTAGCGTGTCGTCATCGCCCGTCCTCTACGTATCGAATTCCACGGTGCGGTGTATCACGTCACATCTCGCGGTGACCGGCGTGAGCCGATCTTTGTCGATGACGAGGATCGGCAGGGCCTGTTAGGGGTCGTACGACGCCCACACGCACTCGGCAGGCCAATCTGTCCCTGTTGATGCGTCACATCAACGGTGTTTCACCCAAACCTTCAAGCACGTAAATAGGGTCAGGCCTTGCCTTTTGCATTCTCGCCGCAATGCTCACGCGCACGGCGCCATGACTATGAGTGCAATTGCCCCCGAGCTCGGATTATCGACCTCTCCCGTCAGCCGATTGATGCTCAAGCGTAAGCGGCAAAACGCAAGGCCCGACCCTTGGTGCTCGCTCCGAGCGTCAACGGCGTCATCGTTGTGTACCGTTGCGCTTCGCGTGCTGGCGCTTGGTCAGCTCGAACCTTGAGCATCACAGATTCGTATGCTATCTGTTGTCCTATTGCTTGATGGGGGAGCTTACGCAATCACTACCACTTCGTTCAGCACTGCTGACATGCTGCGGGCGCAAAAGGCAAGCCCTGACTGTCAATGATCACCGAAACTAGAGCAGCTGTGATCACGTAAAACTGAGCAGGGCC
>JBDTMS010000638.1:0-3278 GCA_039934195.1 Betaproteobacteria bacterium | reverse complement strand
CGTTTGACTTAAGCGGACCGCCGTAGGCGGGTCCGCTTGAAGGAAGGGTTAGGCGCCAACTTGGACTCCTCTGCGAATTTGTTCTGCAACGCTTTGCTCATTGTGGAGCACAACAGTTCTTAGCCAGAGCTCGGGCTGGCCGGTTGTTGATCTCTCGCTTGGCACGAACTTTATTGGTAGGCGCATATATGTAAGCTTCGGATGCATTTGCGGCGGCGGTACTCGTCGTAGCACTTGGAACGTGAGTGGCTCCGAGCCAGCCAGGTAGTAGTCGGGCGACAGAATCACGAGTGGCGCAACCTTGACCAGCCATCTGAAGACCGTCGTATCGCTACGCACAGGGTCGATACGATTCGCAGCCAGCTTGAAGTTGATGCGCTCGTCCGCCCGAACAAGCGAAACGTGTTCTGGCAAGACAAGGGAGAGCACTGCCTCTGGCAGATGGCCCAGATCAGTCGTATCTGGGAAGCCGGAGGCAAGGATGATCTGGAGAGCGTTTAGTCCGTGCACGCACATCATATTTGGGGCCTAACTAGCCACCCACCGCGAAAATCTCCACCGCAGCACTCTTCCCTTTGAAAGGCACGGCGCCCAACGCCTCCGTGCACACGCCATCTTTCAATAGTTTACGCGTCCCTTCATCAATCAGAATGCCGCGCCCCGCGATCTTCGTATGCGCCTCGAGCCGCGCCGCTAAATTCACCGTATCGCCGATGCATGTGTACGTGGCGCGCTGTTGCGTGCCGGTGTAGCCGGCCACGACGTCGCCCGTCGCGATGCCGATGCCGATGCGAATTGCCGGCTTCTGCAACGCGCTGCGCTCCACGTTGAATTGCCCGATCAGCTCGATCATTTCCAGCGCCGCCGCCACCGCGTTGCCGCCGCAATCGTCGAGCGGCAGCGGCGCACCGAATAGCGCCATCAGCCCATCGCCGATAATCTGATTGACCACACCGCCGTGGCAGTTGATCGCGTCGAACATCAGTGTGTAGTAGGTGTTGAGCAGCTCGATCGTTTCTTCCGGCGGCTGACTTTCCACCAGCGCGGTAAACCCGCGGATGTCGGAAAACATCACCGACGCATGCACGCGCTTGCCGCCGAGCGCGAAACCCGATTGCTGCATATCCTGCGCGACTTCGGATGTGGCGAAGCGTCGCACGAGTTCCTTCTGCTGATCGCGCAGGCGCTTCTTCTCCAAGCTCGCGTCGATGCGCGCTTTCAGCAGCACCGCGTTGACCGGCTTGGGCAGATAGTCCTCCGCGCCGAGGCCGATACAGCGCACGATGTTGTCGAGCCCTTCCACCGACGAGGTCACAATCACCGGTAGATCGCGCAACTGCAGGTCTGCTTTCAATTGCTCGAGCACCGCAAAGCCGTCCATCTCGGGCATCTCGATATCGAGCAGCAGCAGATCGAACGATTCGCGCCTCAGCATCTCGAGCGCGACGCGGCCGTTCTCGGCCAGCGCGGCGCTGTGGCCTTGCATCTGCACGTTACGCGACAACAGCAGGCGGTTGACTTTGTTGTCGTCGACGATCAGCAGGCGTGCCTGCGCATCAGCCATTGCGCAGGTCCTTCAGCGCGGCGGCGGCCCGCGTGTATTCAATCTCGAGCGCCGCGATTGCGGCCATGTCGCGCGCCGCGTCGGCGTCCAGACCGTTGAGCTCCAGATCGCGCGCGAGCGCGCCCAATTTCGTTGCACCGAATGTGTTGCCGTCGCTCTTGAGCGAATGCGCCGCGCGCCGAAAACGATCGGCGTGATTGTCGGCGCGCGCGCTGCGAAGCTCGGCCAGCATGCCGGTCGCTTCTTCCAGGAACGTGTCGACCAGCTCGGCCACGAACTCGGCGCCCGCCGTCTCTTGCAGCTCGGCGTAGACCGCCTTCTCGATCACTGTTTCATCCATGACCTGCACTCCCGCTCCTCATTCTTATCGCTGTTGGTGTTTGCTGGTGATTAGTCGCGGCGTGCCGGCACGCGCATCAAAGCTTCGACCAATTGGTCCACGCGAATCGGTTTAGTGATGTAGTCGTTCATGCCCGCGGCAAGGCACATCTCGCGGTCGCCCTGCATCGCGTTGGCTGTCATCGCCACGATGCGCGGGCGCTTGTTACTTGGCCACTGGGCGTTGATGCGCCGAGAGGCTTCCAAGCCGTCCATCTCGGGCATCTGCACGTCCATCAGTACCACATCGTAAGTCTGCCGCACCACCGACTCTACCGCCTCCGCGCCGTTGGCGGCCAAGTCTGCGCGGTATCCCATCTGGGTAAGGAATCGCAGCGCGAGCTTCTGGTTCACAACATTGTCTTCGGCGAGCAGTATGCGCAGCGGATGGCGCGCCGCCATTTCGGGGTCTGTCTTGGACTTGGCTGCCTTGCTCTGCTTGGGCGTCACGGCCTGCGCAAACAGGCCCACCAGCGTGTCGAACAGCTGCGACTGGTGCACCGGCTTCGCCAAGTACGCGCTGAACAAGCCTTGGGTGTCGCCGACCTCGCGCCGGCCGAGCGAGCTGAACAGCACCAGCGGCAAGCTCGGCCGGATGGCACGCATGCGTTGTGCGAGTTGCAACCCATCCATTTCTGGCATGTGCATATCGAGAATCGCGAGGTCTAAGTTCTCGCCGTTCTCGACCCAGCGCAGCGCCTCGATAGCGGACTCGGTGGCGCGCGGCACCATGCCCCACTTGCTCATCTGCAGCTCGAGCACGCGCCGATTGGTCGCATTGTCGTCGACCACCAGCACACGCCGTCCTTCCAGATCGGGTTGCGTACCGATGAAGTCGCGCCGGCTTTGCGGCGGCAATTCGGCCAGCGGCGCGCGGATGGTGAAGTTGAACGTCGATCCTTTGCCGATGCCTTCACTGCTGGCCCACATCCGGCCGCCCATCAACTCGGTGAGCTGCTTGCTGATGGCGAGTCCCAGTCCGGTGCCGCCGTACTTGCGCGTCGTCGACGAATCGGCCTGCGAGAACGACTGGAACAGCCGCTCCATCCCCTCGGTCGATAAGCCGATGCCCGTGTCGCGCACAGCGAACTGCAGCTCCACCACGTCGCCTGCTGCGGGCGATGCGTTTACGCTCAGCACCACCTCGCCGCGTTCGGTGAACTTCACCGCATTGGCCAGCAGATTGAGGATGATCTGCCGCAGCCGCGTCACGTCGCCGCGAATGCCGGCCGGCACATCGCCCTCGAACAGATACGCGGTGTCCAGATGCTTCTCGGTCGCGCGCCCGCTCACTAAGTCCAGCGCCGATTCCACGCAATCGCGCAGGTCGAACGGC
>JBDTMS010000637.1:0-3280 GCA_039934195.1 Betaproteobacteria bacterium | reverse complement strand
CACTGGCTCGGCATGGACGTGCACGACTGCGGCGATTACAAGCGCAACGGCGAATGGCGCGCGCTACAGCCCGGCATGGTGCTCACAGTCGAACCCGGTTGCTACATCCGCGCCGGCGATGACGTGCCCGAACATCTGTGGAACATCGGCGTACGCATCGAAGATGACGTCGTAGTAACCCCGCATGGTCACGAAGTAATCACCGCAGAAGCACCGAAAACCGTTGCCGACATCGAAGCGTTGATGCGCCACTAACTGCCCTAGCTGGGACTGCCGTAGTTGATTCCATCTCGGGAGACGGCAACGCGCGCCGGCGGCGCCAAGATGCGGTTCGCGTTGCACGCCTGACTTCAACTCACATGTCGACCCCTGCACCGTTACATCTCGCCGATATCGTCATCGTCGGCGCCGGCCTGGTCGGCGCCGCATTCGCTTTGGCGCTCGCGGATTCCGGGCGGAAGGTGCTGCTCATCGACGGCGAGCAGCCGCACGCCCGGTTCAACGACCCACGCAGCCTCGCGCTGTCGCACGGCAGCCGCCTGATACTCGAGCGGCTCGGCGTGTGGAGTGGCGTCGCACCGGTCTCGAGCATCGACTCTATTCATATCTCGCAGCGCGGCGGATTCGGGCGTACGTTGCTTAGCGCTGCGGAAGCGCGCGTACCAGCGCTTGGCTACGTCGTGCCGTATGCATCGATCCAGCGCGCACTGTCGTCGGCCCTGCAACGTGCGTCGTATGCGACAGTCATTAGCGGCGCAACTGCCACGGCTATCGAAGCGCACGCCACCGAGGTCGATGTGGCGTTGCGCTCCGACGACGTGCCGATGCACGCCCGCGGCGCGCTGGCAGTAGTTGCGGACGGTGGCGCATTGGCGCGCGAGGTCGCCGCGGTCGACGTCCGCGAATACGCGCAAAGCGCGGTGGTTGCGAACGTCGCAACCACGCGCGCGCACCAGCATCGCGCGTACGAGCGCTTCACGCCTACAGGTCCAATTGCCCTGCTCCCGCGAGAGCGGGGCTACGCGATGATATGGACGCTGCCGCACGACGAGGCGCAACGCATCTGCGCGCTCCCGCGAAGTGCATTTTTGGCGGCGCTGCAAGCTGCGTTCGGCGAACGCGCTGGCCGCTTCGTCGACGCCGATAAACCGGTGACCTTTGCGCTGTCCTTGCGCGTGGCGCAAGCGACGCGAACCGCGCGCACCGTGTTGTTGGGGAACGCGGCGCAAACGCTACATCCGGTCGCCGGTCAAGGATTGAATGTCGGATTGCGTGATGCCTGGGCGCTCGCACACTGTCTGCGCGAGGCTACGGCGGACATCGGCAGCGGCGCGCTGATCAAGTCGTTCGAACAGCGGCGCCGAGGCGATCGCGCCGGCGCGATCTTCGTCACCGATGCGCTGATCAATTTATTTTCGAGCGATCATCTCGCATTGCGATGGCTGCGCGGGTGTGGACTTACCTTCCTCGATTGCGTACCGCCGGCTAAGCGGCTTTTCATGTCGCGCATGAACTTTGGACCGCCGTGAACATGCACTGCGGCGGCTGCGCGAAATTTTCTCCTGGCGCTGCGCGTCGATTGCGCTAAAATTGCGCTCCTTTAGTTTTGCTAACGCGTCGAGTTAGAACGCGTGCTTGCAGCTATACCGCTTCTTTTCGCGCCCATGCAAATCGGACCTCATCTACTGAAAAATAATCTGGTCGTGGCGCCTATGGCGGGCGTGACGGACCGGCCATTCCGTCAGCTATGCAAGCGGTTGGGCGCCGGACTAGCAATCTCCGAAATGGTCGCCAGCAATCCGCAGACCTGGGGCACAACGAAAAGCCAGCGCCGTACCGATCATGCCGGCGAGGTCGACCCGATCGCCGTTCAGATCGCGGGGGCCGACCCCGCGACGATGACGCAGGCCGCGCAACATAATGTCGATCGGGGCGCGCAAATCATCGACATCAACATGGGCTGCCCGGCAAAAAAAGTCTGCAATGTCGCGGCCGGCTCTGCATTGCTGCGCGATGAAGCGCTCGTGGCGCGCATCGTCGAAGCGGTGGTCAACGCCGTCGCCGTACCGGTGACGTTGAAGATTCGCACCGGCTGGGACAAGGACAATCGCAACGCGGTGCGCGTGGCGAAAATCGCGGAAGCTGCAGGCATCCAGATGCTCAGCATTCACGGCCGGACGCGTGCTTGCGCTTTTACCGGCGACGCCGAGTACGAGACGATTCAAGCGGTAAAAGCGCAGGTGCGCATACCGATCGTGGCCAACGGCGACATCGCGACGCCACAGCAAGCCAGACAAGTGCTCGAGCGGACCGGTGCCGATGCGATCATGATCGGACGCGCGGCGCAGGGCCGGCCGTGGATCTTTCGCGAGATCAGCCATTATCTTGCGACCGGTGAAGAGCTCGCGCCGCCGGCGATGTCCGAGGTCGAGAGCCTGTTGGTCGATCATCTACACGCGCTGTACGCGTTTTACGGCGAGCAGCCCGGCCTGCGGATCGCGCGCAAACATATCGCCTGGTACACGAGCACGCTGCCGGGGGGTGCCGCCTTTCGCCACGTTATGAACCAGCTCGAGACAGCGCAGGCACAGCTCGACGCGGTGAAGCATTTTTTCCAGGCGCGGGCTGGCGCGGTACAGAAGTTGTTCGAGATGGAAGCTGCAATAGATCGTTTCTGCAACCGGCAGACGAACGACGGGAAGCAGCTCATCTACAGGGGAGAGGAGCTCGCCGCATGATCAACGAGAACGAACTCGCACGCTGCGTGCGACGGACGTTGGATGGTTACTTTCGCGATCTCGACGGCGAGAAGCCGGCGGCGATCTACACGATGGTCTTGAGCTGCATCGAGAAGCCCCTGCTGGAAGTCGTGCTGCATCGGGTCGGCGGCAATCAGACGGTAGCCGCCGAGCTGCTCGGCATGAACCGCAATACGCTGCGCAAGAAGATCAAGACCTACGGCATCAAATAGCATTAACGATGCGCTCGTCTCGAAACCGACGCTCGGCGCACAGCTCGCCGCCAGGATGTAACGCGCATCTCACATGACTTCCGCCAGGCAGGCGCTGATCAGCGTTTCGGACAAAACCGGCGTCGTCGACTTCGCTCGCGGGTTGGCGGATCTCGGGATCGAGCTACTGTCGACCGGCGGTACCGCCAAGCTCCTGCACAACGCCGGGCTGCGTGTCACCGAGGTCGGCACTTATACCGGCTTTCCCGAGATGCTCGATGGCCGCGTGAAAACGCTGCACCCGAAAGTGCACGCCGGCATTCTCGCGCG
>JBDTMS010000636.1:0-3281 GCA_039934195.1 Betaproteobacteria bacterium | reverse complement strand
TTCGCCCTGGCGCTGCACGCGCGGACGGCTCGCGCATGCGCGCGAACGAGCGGCGTATTTACCTGCGCTACTCTTTGGCTTTCAACTCTTCCTTGATGAACGTCGCGAGCGTATCGATTTTGAATTCGTCCAGCATACCCGCGAATGGCGGCATGCCCTTCTGCGGTCGGCCGTTGGTAATTACACTCACGACTTCGTCCCGCGTCAGCTTAGTCACCCGCAAATCGGCTGCGTAACCGCCTTCGCTCGGACCGCCTCGTCCATCGTATTTGTGGCAAAGCACGCAATTCTGGAACAGGTCGCGGCCGCTTGCGCGAGGTACTTTGATCACGGGACGATCTTCGTCGGCAAATGCGATAAGCCCCGGTAGGGCAAAATAAGCCAACAGTCCTGCCACGATGGCGCCTTTGACCGTGCCGATGCACGGCTGGTTGGTTTTATGTTTGATCATGCGCGAATCTTGATAGGCATTTTTTATCGAAGCGGATTCCTCCGCACTTTAGGGCGGCACGCACCGCATACGCCAGTCGCGACGCTAATGCGCGGTCCATGGGACCGCGCATATTCGCCAGTGCACAAACGTGTGGACCGGGGCTTCGGTGAAGCCGCCGATCCACATTCGGCGCCGGTTATTTTTCCGGCAGCGCGAATACGTACAGCACGTTGCTCGGCACCTGGCTCTTCAGCTCAGGCGTCGCGCTGACGAACCACTGCGGCCAGGCGCCGCCCAGGCCAACTTCGATTGCGATGTACTGCTTGCCATCGACCATGTACGAGATCGGCGGCGCGTTGATCGCCGAGCCCGTGTCGAAGCGCCAGACTTCTTCCAGCGTGTTGGCATCGAGCGCGGTGACCTGCCCCTCAGCCTGTCCCATGAACACCAGGCCCCCGGCAGTCGTGAGCAATCCACCCAGCATGGGATGTTTGGTCCAGTGCTTGTTCACCACTTTGCCGTTGGAAACGTCGATGGCCGTAACGCTGCCGCTGATGCGTCCGCAATTCGCATCCTCGAACGTCGTGTATGGCGCACCGCCGAGGAAAAGCTCGCGCGGCTTATGCGCATTCGGTGTTACGACTTCCGCATACGCCTTGTTGCAGCCTTCGATTGTCGGGATGTAATACAAGCCTGTATTGGGACTGTACGACGTCGGCGGCCAGTTCTTGCCGCCCATGTGACCTGGCTCGAGGATGCCTTCCACTTCACCTCGGCCTTTCTCCGCCTTACCCCGTCCGGCTGCGGTTCCGACCGCGTAGCTCTGTACATCCGATTTCGGGTTGTACGCGACCGGCTTGCCTTTCGCATCCAGGCCGGGGGTCCAGTTCAGCTTGGCGACGAACTGCGTGCCCCACAAGAACTGACCCGTCTTGCGATCCAGCGCATAGGTAAATCCATTGCGATTGGAGTGCAGCGTGGCGCGCACGAATTTGCCGTTGATGTTGGTATCGACGAAAGTATTTTCCGCGATGGAGTCGTAGTCGTACGGATCGTTCGGCGTGTGCTGGAAGCCCCACTTGATTCTGCCGGTATCCGCATCGAGACCGAGCGTGCTGTCCGTCCACAGGTTGTCGCCCGGACGGAAAGCATTGTCCCAATCGGGACCGGGATTCGCCGTGCCCCATACAATCAGGTTCAGCTCCGGATCGTAAGAGCCGGTAACCCACGTTGTGCCACCACCGGTTTTCCACGCGTCGTACTTGTCTTTCCACGTTTCATGGCCGGGCTCGCCCGGTCCGGGAATCGTGTACGTTCTCCAGCGACGCTTGCCGGTGTTGACGTCGAGTGCTTCGATCCAGCCGCGCACGCCGAACTCGGCGCCGGCGATGCCGGTGACGACCATGTCCTTCACGATCAGGGGCGCGCCGGTGAACACTTCGGCGTTGCCCGGATCGGCCACCTGCACTTCCCAGATCTTGCTGCCGTCGGTCTTGTCGAGCGCCAGGACGCGGCCGTCGATTACGATCGAGATGACCTTGTTACCGGACAGCGCGACGCCGCGGTTGTTAATGCCGCAGCAGGTAACCGTCGGTGCGTAGTTGCGATCGGGGGCTGGATCGTACTTCCAGACTTGCCTCGGCGTACCGCCGCGGACATCGAGCTTGGTGACTTCGCCCCAGCCGGTCGTCAGATATAGAAAACCATCTTCGGCGAGCGGCGTGCCTTCCAATCCGGCAAACGGAAAGGTGATGACTTCTTTCCCGCCGCCGGCCGTGCCGCCCATCGCCCAGGTGAAGGCGACTCGCAGATTCTTGACGTTGGACTTGTTGATCTGATCCAGCGCGGAGAATCGATGCGCTTCGTAATTGCCGTGATGGTTTAGCCAGTTCTGCGGCTCGCGCTCGCTATTGATAAGGCGATCCGCGGTGACATCGGCCGCGACGGCCGCGGTCGAGAATGCTGTTGCCGCCAAGACGACGGCAAGCCCTGCAATGAAAGACTTGCTTCTCGTAGTCATTGCTCCTCCCTGCGACGTTTTTAGAATGTCGACAAGGCGCAAGTCTCACAAGACGAAACTACGTGGATCTTTCGTCCAGGCGCCCCATCGCAATTCATTCTTACAGTTAAACGATGCCGTGGCAATACGCTGACGAAGATACGCTCGGCGCGTCGAACTACCCGGTTCAGAACTACCGGGGTGAGGCGTGAGCAACTGCGCATTGACGCGCTGGTTCGCAATCCACACCTACGCCGCCTTCATTTCTCCCATCCGTTGCGTGCCCTCTAGCGCGAGGGTAGTCTGCGTGACGACGATGCAGGCGAAACATGCGCAAGAATGCAAAGAGCACGAGCGACGTCGCCAACGGTCGGATTCAGAGCTTCAGCCCGCGCGAGCTACGCGCTCGCCCACAGCGATTCAAGCCCGACCATCGTCAGTCGATATGCTCACGTGTGGGAGGACGCGCGCAAACGGATGACGCCGGCAGCGTTAGCCGCCATCAGAAGGATAGACGAGAGCTCGATCTGAATCGCGAACTGCACATAGGTCTGAAAACATGTTCGCGTTTATGGCAATCACCCGGAGACGCTAGCAACGTATGCATGAAACCAGCAAAGCGGTGATGCGCCGCGTGCATGACAGTCGATTCGTCACGCGTTATTTCGTCGGTCACGGAATCGACATCGGCGCCGGCCCCGATGCGTTGAGGCAATACGCCGAGCAGTTCTCGCCGATGCGCAGCTGTCGCGCGTGGGACGTCGCGGACGGCGATGCACAGCTGCTGGCGGGCATCGACGATGCCTCGCTCGACTTTGCGAATTCCAGCCACTGCCTCGAGCACATGGC
>JBDTMS010000635.1:0-3282 GCA_039934195.1 Betaproteobacteria bacterium | reverse complement strand
GACAGCTGCTCCAGGTCGAGATTCTCGAAGTTCGTGATGCCGCGCCGCGCCACCAGATTCATGTGGCAGTACGCGAATTCCTCGCCGAGCCCTTTGGAGAAATCGATTGCCTCCAGGCCCCAAGTGTCGGAGCCGACCATCGAGATTTTTTTGCCGGCCAGATACTCGCATACCTCAGGCGCCAAGCCCGGTTCACCGGAACCAAACTCGGCGTTGTCCTTCGCGATCTGCTCATCGCTCTTCACTTTCTCGCCGGCCGGGCGGCCCAGGTGATTGGTATTCCACAACTGGCTCCATCCCGTACGAATCAGTACGACGTCTCCCTTGGTCGCATCGCCGGTGCCCTGACGCGCGAGTGCAGCCTTATAGTCAGCCAGGGTGATCGCATAGCCTTTCGGTAGACGTTCGACATTTTTCAGCGCAGCAATGTCGATCATGATGCCGCGTGTAAAGAAGCCGCCGGCGTTTTCAGGACCATTCTTTTTCATGCCGCGCGGTGTTCCCACGTCCTCGAGTCGCACGCCGTTGTAGAAATAATTGCCGTCCTTCCAGCCTGGCTTTCCCTGGATGCGAATCATCGGATGCGCGAGGCTGTCCCACTGCGTACCGACCTGTCCGATCTCCCCGGTAACGAGCTCGTCCATGAAGGTTTGCGCAAACCCTTCGCCCTTCCAGGGCAATGGACCATGCGTGGGCATTCCAGGAATGCTCAGGGCGAACGTGCGCCCTGGCACTAACGGCATGTGATTGCTATACGGCATGCCGAGCAGCGCCATCTTGCCCTTCTTCACCAGCTTGGCCGCCTCGATCCGTTTTTCCGGCGTGATGTACTGCGATGCCCCCATCTGATCGTTGGCGCCGAATTCGCTTGGCCACCAAGGCTCGTCCACCGGATTGTTGCCTGCGATGGCGCTACCGGCTAACAGCGCCGAGCCCAATACGGAAAGTGCCACTAACTGCGATTTGCGTGTCATGGAAAAAAGCCCCCTCGTTTGTTTTTAAATAGCCTGTAACCGCATGCGCGGCCCGGCGACGCAATCTTATCCGGCTGTCGTCGAGTGTCAAGACGATAGGCGATGAGGCTCTGGATATAACGCGGGAACGATTGCGGTTTAACGCCGCTCCAAGCTCGATACGATGACAGCAGCGAGGATCGAGAAGATGAGCGACGTAGTCTTAGCGGTGGCAACGATGCTGGCGCTCGCGGGTGGGGTTCAGGCAGAAGATCTCGACGACAACACGCCCGAAGGACAGGCCACGATCAAGGCCGGCGAAGTCGGCCGTTTCGATCGCGACTCAATGACGGAATACGGAACCAGCACGCGTTTCGAAAGCAGCATCGTCTGGGACAGCGCGAGCAAGCCGCGTCCGGAAGGTCACCTGGCGCGCAAGGTGCGCTATCTCGCCGACTGCAAAGCCAACACGCTGGTGGTCACAGCGGTCGGCGTTTTCGATGTGTCGGGCAGATTGCTGAAGAGCTTGATCACGCCGCCCGGCGCCGGCGAGCCGACAGCCCCGGCGGCGGGCACGCCGCAGGCGCGGTGGCTGCAGGAGGCATGTCGGAATTTTTGACCGCATGTCAAAAATCGGTGATCGGTGATCGGTGATCGGCCAACCCCTGTTCCGATCGCATCAGATGCGCAGCCTGTGAATGCGCCGATTAGCCTTCTGGCTTATTCCTCGACACGCTCAGGCTGTCCTTTTGTTGAGAACTTGAGTTCCCTCACAGCGACGTTCACCGTTTCGATCGGCACAGACCCTGGGCCAACCGACCCGATCACACTGGTCACGACTAACCTTGTTGTGTCTTCGGAACCATCCGAATTCCCGGTGAGCGGCGTCACCTGTTACTACGACGCCATATCGATCGGTCAAAGCCCGGATTACGCGCGCTTCAGGCTAGCGTAAAGACCGAGCAAGCCTAGCCCTAGCCAGAGGACGGTCTTTGGCTCCGGGACCGCCGAGATCCTACCGGACACCATGGTAGCCAAGACGGTTGGCTGGTAGATAAAAAGCCTTGCGCCAGAGAGCGTGCTTCCAAAGATAGTCAAGTCGAGTTGCGGCGAATGATTAGACCCGATGCCGATGCTGTCTTGGAAATGATAGCCATTGGCTGTCTTGAATGCGCAATCCTGGCAGCCGACGTTTCCGAATCCCGACAAGACGAACCCCGCAGGCTCGTTCACACGGACGTCCCAACTTACCAGGGCGCTTGATGCATCTGTCGTAAACGTTCCGTACAGCGTATAGCCCGGACCTATCGGCGGGCCTGACGAATATTCAGCATTCATATCGGCATGAATCGTCCATACAGTCGCGTGTGCATACAACGGCATGAGCAACAGAAGCAGTAAGTGCCGCATCACGAATCTCCATCGTTGTCGGTAATACGCCACAAGTAGTTCAGCGTCATCCCACCCCGCACTGACTCTAACTACGAACCGCAATTGCTTCAAATAAAGCCGCCTCTGTACGGCTTTCGCATTTCCAAAGGCGCTACTTGCATGGCCGCAATCACCGCCACCTCGAAAATAAAATCGTCGATGGCATCTTCTGTTCGCAGACGTTCACGCAGCCGACGAGCTTGTACGTCGACCTCTTCACGACCACCGCGACTGGCGACGCTGCTGGCGTTAGCGGAACGGAAGTCTCGACCTCCGGCAACTATGGCTGCGTAACGGTTGCTTGTGGCCTCAGCACTTGGGCCGCCCGAACGCAGCCGTTCTCCGCAGCGATGACATCCGGTGTGAACGCCATGTTCACCATGACTGGAGTGACGTTGATCAACCTGACTTTAGAACGGTTGGTTATGACTACCGCTACAGGTTGCTGGTCGATTAAGAGCTAGGCGTTGCGGTTGGTTACGTCACCACGTTAGCGAATCCGAAATCGCTGAACACAACGGCATACGGCGCACCGACGTTTGGCATAGACACACACGGGGTGTTTCAAATCACTAACGCAGGCTTCCCGGCCAGCGGCGTCGCCTGTTACTACGACGCCATATCGATCGGCCAAACCCGGATTACGCGCGCTTCAACCTAGCGTAAAGACCGAGCAAGCCTAGCCCTAGCAGGGCGTACGTTGTCGGTTCCGGCATGTGCGTGACGGTGCCGTCTACTAACTCCACAAATATGTAGGCGGTACTGAATGTAGCGGTGGTCAGCACGCCATTCGACGCAGTAAAACTCAGTTCATTGACAGCCCTACCTCCGAACCACTGATCGAACACGAATCCGTCGGCCTGCGATCTCGCCGAACATCCTGAGAACGGATTGTTTG
>JBDTMS010000634.1:0-3286 GCA_039934195.1 Betaproteobacteria bacterium | reverse complement strand
TTTCCACTTTGCTCAAATTCGAGGACGGGATGGATCGCCGCTCGATACGCTCGGTGGCAAGCACGCACTTGGATCAGGTGCGCGCCAAGATCACATCTTTGCAGCGCATCGAAAACTCGCTTTCGCGTCTGATCGATGCTTGTGCCGCGAGCGGCCGCGGGGGGCGGTGCCCAATCATTGAAGCGCTAACAAAAACAGAACAGCAAGTCTCTTAGCCCGCCAATTGATGGATGGCCCAAGCGCAAATCAGATTTACGAGAAGCCAACGATCGCGATCGCGATTACCAAACCTCGCAACCTTGCCGCACCTCTACGAGGTATTTCTGTGGCTAATTGAAAAGCAATAATATTCGCATTAACACAAGTTTCGACTCCTGCGGACGACACGGAGTCAGCTCATGTTGACTCGCTTTTTTACGACAGTTACTCTGCTTCACGGGGAGGAATACATCGAGTTTAAATAACCGTTTTCAGGCGTCTCCGTCCACATGAACGGGTGCCGTTCGCGACGGGTTTTACGAGACCTCACGATGCAATTCGCTCCAAAGCACGCAATATGTAGGAGCGCCCTCCATAGCGTCGTTGCCAACCCTAAGCTCGGCAAACTTATGGCCGGCACCTTATTGAACATCCGCATCTGCATCTTGAATGGCAGCGTGCGCGGTTTTTGTTTCGCAGTCTTCAACTTCCGTCTTATTAATTGCTGGACTGAGCTCTGTCGCGTTCGTCCCCCGCCGTTGTCCTGAATCTCAGTAAACCGAACCTGTTCCCGGACTTACTCAAAGCGCATAGATTGCGCCTTGAGAGCGTTTGCGCGCGGATTGGCGATCTCCTAATACGAACTAAAAAAATGAACGGTGAAGCATGAAAAAATTATTAGTAGGACTTGCGGCGCTCGTGTTTCCGGCACTCGCACTCGCACAGCAAATCGTCTATCCGGATCTTCAGGTCAAGGTACCGGTTACCGAATTCTCAATTGGACACCCGACGCCTTCCACACGCGAGCTACGCTACTCGCACAGCACTGCAAATTTCGGGGCCGGGCCCCTGGATATTGCTCCGTCATACAATGCGAATAGCGGTGTGGCGCAAGGTTACCAGCGGTTATTCGGCTATAACGGAACGACACTGGTGTTCGTGAAGCAAGTACCTATCGTATTACCGATGGTGTTCGTGCCGCCCGACGACTACCGGTTTCCGCTCGCGCAGTTCGGACTGCATGCCGATGTGGGGGGCGCACTCGGGCCCTTGGTCGCACCGAGCCCCAAAGAGCTGTTCTGCATGACTGAGGGAGTGAAGATAGGAGGCGTGCCGAACACGCCGCCCACTCAGGTACATAACGGAGGTTGTCGAAACCCGAAGGCCATTCTCGGTATCTCGGTGGGCTGGGCGGATAACTACGATTACCTGGACCCGGGCCAGAACATCAACATCACGGGTCTGCGAGATGGCGTCTACTGGCTGCGCGCCGTCGCTGACCCGTATCATTATTTTCTGGAATCGAACATCACAAACAATGCGACTGATACGCAGATCCGCATTGCCGGAGACACCGTCACTGTCTTAAAGCAGGTCATTCCCAACTCAACGCCGCCGGCCGTCGTGGTGACGGCGCCGCTAGCCGGTGCAACCGTCAGCGGCTCGGTCGTATTAACCGCCAACATCACCGGAAGCGTGAAGACCGTGCAGTTCCTGCTTGATGGCAATGCGCTCCCAGGAACGCCGGTCGCAAGCGGTTCCAGTTACAGCTTTACCTGGAACACCGCAGGGCTTGATGGCGCGCATCTGCTGAGCGTGCAGGCGACCGGGACCAATAGTTTTATCAACACGGCGGTCGGCGTTCCGGTAACGGTCTCGAATCCGCAGACCTGCCCCTGCACGATCTGGCCGGCCTCGGTGGCTCCTGTATCGATCGCGGATCTGGACCATAACCCGATCGAAGTCGGCGTGAAGTTCAGAAGCGATGTACCTGGCACGATCAGCGGAATCCGGTTCTATAAATCGCCTGATAACACCGGCCCGCACGTGGGCACGTTGTGGAGCCTTACCGGTGCGGTACTGGCGCGCGCGACCTTTACGGCAGAAACCGCGTCCGGCTGGCAGCAGGTGAATTTCTCTCCCGCCGTCGCGATCAGTGCGAACACGACCTATATCGTCTCGTACCACACCAATACCGGGCATTACGCAGGCGACAATAATTTCTTCACCACGAAAGGCGTCGATCGCGTACCTCTACACGCTCAAGCAGACGGCGCAGGGGGAACGGGACCCAATGGCGTCTATGCCTATAGCAGCGCCAGCCTATTCCCAGGCAACAGCTGGAAGTCCAGCAACTACTGGGTCGATGTCGTGTTCAATTCCGGCGTTATCCCGCCTGCCGATACGACACCGCCAGCGGTGACGTTATTGAATCCGGGGCTGGATCAGATGTTGTCAGGTGGCGTGGTGCTAACCGCGCGGGCGACCGACAATGTTGCGGTTTCATCGGTGCAGTTTTCATTGGACGGTACGCTGCTTCCCGGCACGGTGACGGCAAGCGCGCCGAACTACTATTCACTCAAATTGGATACAACCCGGTTCAGCAATGCTCCGCACACCATCAGTGTCGTGGCGACGGATTCGAGCAATCTGTCGAGCGCGGCTGACTCGGCCAGTGCGGAGGTTAATAATTCTCCGCCGCCGAAGAGCTGTTTTATTCTGGATGCGACGACCTTTGCCAGGGGATTTAACAGCGTAACGACATCGGTGTTCAGAACTTCTCTGCCCGGCGAATTATTGCTGGCGTTCGTTGGCGCAGATGGCCCTTCAACAGGTGGTCAGACGGCGATCGTTTCCGGTACCGGGCTGACATGGACATTGATCCGCCGTGCGAATGCGCAGCTGGGGACCTCTGAAGTGTGGCAGGCAAGAGCGCCGGCCGCCATGACGGGCCTCACCGTCACGGCCAAAGCAGTCAAGACCGGTTTCAATGTGTCGGTCTATGTTGTCGCTCTGCAAGGCACGGACGGTGTGGGCGTATCGGCAGCAGCGAGCGGGCGCAATACGGCACCGAGCGTCACCCTGCAAACTACAAAAGCAGGTTCGCTTATTTACGGCGTCGGTAATGACTGGGACCGTCCTGCGGCCAGAACGATCGGCACTAATCAGATTCTCGATTATCAGTGGCTCGATACAAAAACCGGAGATGCATATTGGGTACAGAACGAAACCTACCCGCCGCTCATACCGATAGGTGCATCGGTGACGCTGAACGACACGGCTCCGGTTACGGACCGGTGGAATTTTG
>JBDTMS010000633.1:0-3289 GCA_039934195.1 Betaproteobacteria bacterium | reverse complement strand
ATCACGAATATGCGCGTGGGCTACAAGCTCAACAAAACCTGGCGCGCGCACTTCGATGTGCTAAACGTGTTCAACAGCGAAGCCCACGACATCGACTACTTCTATTGCTCGCGACTGCGATCCGATCCGGCCGGTTCGACTTGCAGCGACGGCACCAGCGGCGTCGACGACATTCACTTCCATCCGGTCGAGCCGCGGCAATTGAGGTTTACCGTGAGCGCGAGTTTTTAACGGCGGTGATCGGTGACTAGAAGCGGTGATCAGTGATCGGTGGACTAAACCCGGTGATCAGTTATCAGTAATCGGTGATCGGTTAAGTTCAACTGCGTACTACGGCGAAAAGCGAATGCGGGCTCCGACTATCGACCTGTGCAGATCGCGATCAGTCGGGCAAATAGGGCTGCAGCAACCGCAGAATGCTGGAAAAATCCAGCGCGCCGGCGCCGGATGCGCTGTGCAGGGAATATAAGTTTCGCGTGAGCTCGCCTAGCGGAACGGACGAGCGTGTCGCCAGTGCGGCTTCGGTGGCGAGGCCCAGATCTTTCAGCATCAGATCCACGCCGAAGCCGCCGCTGTAGCCGCGCGCGGCCGGTACGTTGTCCATCACGCCGGGGTACGGGTTGTAGTTGTCGAGCGCCCAGTTGCGCCCGGAGCTTTTGCCGATGATGTCGGACAGCACGTTCGGATCGAGGCCGTTGGCGACGCCGAGCGCGAGCGCTTCGGAGGTGCCGATCATCAGGATGCCGAGCAGCATGTTGTTGCAGATCTTCGCGGTCTGCCCAGCGCCGTTACCGCCCGCATGGAAGATATTTTTGCCCATCGTGGACAGCAGCGGACGCGCACGCGCGAGCGTCGCAGCGTCGCCACCGACGATGAACGTGAGCGTGCCAGCGGTTGCGCCCGCCGTGCCGCCCGAGACCGGCGCGTCCAGCATCGCGAGGCCAAGCGCGGCGGCAGCTTCGGCGACGGCTTTCGCCGTTTGCGGTGCGATGGTGCTGCAGTCGATCACCAGCGTGCCGCTCGCGATCCGTTGCAACAAACCGTTCTCGCCGAGATACAGCGCTTCCACATGATTGCTCGCGGGCAACATCGAGATGACGACTTCAGCATTCTCGACGCATGCTTCGGCAGAAGATTTCGGCTGTGCACCGGCCTGCGCGAGCTTGTCGATCGCGGGCTTTACCAAATCGAACACAGCCACCGAGTGGCCGGCCTGCAACAAGTTGAGCGCCATCGGCGCACCCATGTTGCCCAGGCCGATGAAAGCGATGCGAGTCATCTGTGATTTCTCCTCGTGTCGACAGCTTCGCTCGCCCCAAGATCGGCGAGCGGATGGTTATCGGCGCGCCATGGCGATTCGAAGTAACCGTCGATCCATTCTTGTGTAATCTCCGCGTGCGCCGCCGGCTGCCAATGCGGATTGCGATCCTTATCGATGATCAGTGCACGGACACCTTCGGCGAAATCCGGACGCGCAGCGCAGCGCATCGATGCGACGAGCTCCATGCGAAACACTTCGGCCAACGACATACGTCGCGCTCGCACTTGCAACGCATGTCCTAGCGCGGCGGAGCTCGGCGATCCCGCTGCCAATGTCGCCGTGGCCCGGATCAGCCATGCATCGTCCCTCCTCACTCCGTTGACATCGATCAGGTCGGTGATGGCGGTGACGATCTCGACCAAGCTGCCGCGTCGGCACAGCGCGTTGATGAAATCGAAGTGGCGCTGCACCGGGCCTCGTGTTTCCTCCGCCGCAATCGAGACGCTGCGCAGCACGTCCGTCAGTGCACGATCATTTTCTTCACGCGATCCGGTCTGCCACGGTTGACGCAATAACGCGTCGAGGACGCGCGCCTTTTCCGACTGCGGAATCTGGTAGTCCGCGACGCCGGTGAAGATCGCATCGGATGCCGCCATAGGCGCACCGGTCAGAGCTAGAAACAATCCGACTTCGCCCGGCATGCGACTGAGCAGCCAGCTGCCGCCGACGTCGGGGTACAGGCCGATGCTGATTTCAGGCATCGCGACCCTCGAGCGCTCGGTCACGACGCGATGGCTTGCGCCGGCCATCAAGCCGAGCCCACCGCCCATCACGATGCCATCGCCCCAGCAGAGAATCGGTTTCGGATAGGTGTGTATCAAATAGTCCAAGCGATACTCGCGCGAGAACATGGCAAGTGCGTATTCGTTGGCAGCGGCGTCCTCGTGCTGGGCCGATGCGTGATGGGCAAGCATCGACTTGTAGAGCTGCTGCAAATCCCCGCCTGCGCAAAACGCTCTTTCGCCCGACGCCTCGAGCAGCACCATCACGACTTGCGGATCGGCCGCCCACGCGGATAACCGTTCGCTCAACAGGTCGATCATGTCGAGCGACAGCGCGTTCAATGTCTTCTCGGCGTTCAGACGTGCGAGCCCGATGTGCGCGCCGTCGTCCGCCTGCCGCTGTTCGAACAGCACCGCGCGGCTCAAGGGTTGCTCCATGCTGGTTTTCCTTTTCTGCGGCAAACCACTCAACGGCTCTCCGGGTTGCCGGTGCGAACCGGAAGAAGTGCTGCACGATTCAGCAGCGCACGATGATAGACATCTGCGCCAGTGCCTGTCGAATCAGCGCTCGTTCAGAATAGACGATAGCCCCAGAATGCGGCGCTCGCGGAATCCGGCGCCTGGCCAAAACCCAGATGCTGGCACCGCCGGTTCATCCGATCACAGGGGCGGAATCGATGGAGCGATGCGCCTTGCGATGGGGCTCGACCCGGGCGGTCACGCCGACACCACGAAGTCGCGTCAGGCGGGCGACGATAAGCAAGGCAGGTCAATCGACCTCGGACAGCGCGACTTTGCAGCCGCAAAGTCGGACGCCGCCCCAATGCGGCCGACACTTTCGGCATCGCTCCCAAACCCGGCGCCACCCGCTAGTTACCGCGGCAAGCGCGTTCAGCGTCGCTCGCCGGCCCTCTTGCCCGATATTTAGTAAGATTCGCCCAAGCGCTTAAGGCGATTACCGCGACGCCTCCCACCGTGTTCAACGCTCTACGCTTCGACGTCTCTGCGTAGGGGCTTTCCGTATACCGTTTCTTAGCGAAATTTAGGGACCGCAATTGGCGACAGTCACGCCCGAGATCTATGACCAGTTGGCGGCGCTCGCGGCACGCCTAGACGCGCGACGCGCGACCCTTCTGCAGACTTGGCGTAGCGCGGTGAAGGCTGATGAACGGCTAAAACCGGCCTCCACGCTGCCGCGCGCGCAATTCTACGATCACATCCCCGAAGTGCTGGACGCTTTCGGCGC
>JBDTMS010000632.1:0-3290 GCA_039934195.1 Betaproteobacteria bacterium | reverse complement strand
GCAAAGGCTACGGCGATCGCCTGCTGATCGATAAACTGAGCATGGAGATTCCCGCCGGCGCCATCGTCGGCATTATCGGCCCGAACGGCGCCGGCAAGTCGACCTTGTTCCGCATGATCGCGGGACGCGAGCAACCCGACAGCGGCGAGATCACCATCGGTCACACCGTACAACTTGCGCATGTCGATCAGTCGCGCGAATCTCTGCCCGATGACAAGACCGTCTGGGAAGCCGTTTCCGGCGGTGCCGACATTCTCACCGTCGGCAAATTCGAAATGCCTTCACGCGCCTACATGGGCCGTTTCAACTTCAAGGGCGCGGATCAGCAGAAGCTCGTCGGCAAGCTGTCCGGCGGAGAACGCGGCCGTCTGCACTTGGCGAAGACGTTGATCCAGGGCGCCAATGTATTGCTGCTCGACGAGCCGTCCAACGATCTCGACGTCGAAACCTTGCGCGCGCTCGAAGATGCGCTGCTCGAGTTCGCCGGCAGCGTGCTCGTGATCTCACACGACCGCTGGTTTCTCGATCGCATCGCCAGTCACATCCTCGCATTCGAGGGCGACTCGCAGGTCGTGTTCTTCAACGGCAACTATCACGAGTACGAGGCGGACAAGAAGCGCCGCCTGGGCGATGAAGCACCTAAGCGCATTCGCTTCCGACCGCTGATGGCGTGATCGTGGCGGCGAGCGCGCAGGCCGAATGCAAGCAAGAGGCGGGCGTCGTCTATCCCGTCATCGATCGCAATCGGTGCGAAGCAAAGGCCGATTGCGTGCGTGTTTGTCCGTATAGCGTGTTCGACGTGCGCAAGCTCGACGATGCAGAGAAAACGCAGCTCTCACGCATCGGTCGCGTAAAGCTTTGGGTGCATGGCGGCAAGCAGGCGTTCGCAACGCGCGCCGATGCATGCCATGGCTGCGGACTGTGCTTGGCAGCCTGTCCGGAAGACGCGATCACGCTGTCACGCGTCGCCCGCTGACGTGACCGGTATGTGGGCGAGGCGCTGAATTTCGCTTCAGTTTGTGCGTTGTGCGCCGAAATATCGGCATCAGCAAAGCGCACCTCCGTCGATCTCGCGCGAAGGTGCCTAAATACTAAGGGGGTCGTTATGCGTTTTGCGTTATTGCTCTGTTTGCTGATTGCGGCGCTCGCATCGTATGCTGAGTCGGACAACTCACGCGTACAGAACGCAACGCCCGCAGCTAAATTTCAGCTGTCCGGCTGGCTCTCGGCCGGCAAACTGGTCCCCGATCCAGCCTGCCCGCAGGAGCGCGCGAATTTGCACGACCTCGAAGCTAAGATCAACGTCGCCGAAAAAGAGCTGAAAGAAGTGCAGGTCAAGCTCAAGCAGGCCACGCCGGAGGCGACGGGCGAGGCGGATAAGAATCGCAAGGAGCTGGCGGCTCGCGAAGCGCAGATCAATCGGCAAGTGCTTTTTTTGGAAACTGCGATCGGCAACCTGGTCCAGCGAGTCTCAGTATCCTGCATGCCGGCATAAGCGATTTCACGCGGTAAACCCATCGTCACAGACACCCGCGCACGAAGCTCGCCTGATTCTGCGCGGCACTCATCAGCAAGCCCACGTCGTTGCCCGATAGAATCATTCGCATGCCGCGCGCGATGTAGCGCTTGAGCAACTCTTGCCCGTAGACACCGCCCAGGCCCCCCCACTTGCCGTGCTGCTGACAAGCGCGAACCACGGTGTCGATCGCGGCAACCACACGCTCGTGCCCGAGTTGACCGGTAATCCCCATCTCCAGACAGAGATCGTTAGTACCCATCAGCAACACGTCGATTCCGGGTACCGCGGCAATGCGCTCCGCGTTTTCAATCGCGAGCGGCGTCTCCAGCATCGCGACCAGCAACGTCGATTCGTTCAGTCCCTCGATCACCTCGGCAGCGGGTGTAGCGGCGAACCCAAAGTGCGGATAGCCGCCACCGATCGAGCGATGTCCGAGCGGCGCAAACTTGAATGCATCGACCATTGCGCGAGCAACTTCGGGTGTATCGACATGCGGCATGACGATGCCGAGGCCGCCGCCGTCTAGGCAGCGAGACGCCAGCGTAAGGTCACCATGCGGGACGCGAATCAGCGGCGCGATGCCGGCATCGAGCGCGGCAACCGAAATCGAATACGCGGTTTCCACCGACGTCGATCCATGCTCGAGATCGATGAACAACCAGTCGAAGCCGGCCGTCTTCATAATGCGAGCGATCTCGACCCCGCGCACGGCACGCACCCCGATCCCGACGGCCAGCTCTCCGCGTGTCAATCGGTCCTTGGCTACGTTGATGATGCGCGACATCGTGTTCTCCTCAGCTGGGTTTAATTAGACCGACATTGTAGTCGCCCCACCCGCACTTGCAGCGAGAGTCACCGCGCGCATCCACCTTTTTCAGCGCCGCGGTTGGCGGTAGACTGGCATCTGCTCAACCACACGCTCAAGATCATGAAGCACTTCAACTGGGACGAAATACCCGCCGAACGCCTGAACGACAAATTCGTTCGCAAGCTCGCGTGGGACGGCGACATCATGGTGGGACGCACGGATGTGCAGAAAGGCTATGTAGTCCCGCTGCATTCGCATCCGAACCAGCAGGTGACCTGGGTGATGTCTGGCACTTGGCGCTTTACTTTGGAAGGCAAAATGCTGGACGTGAGCGCCGGCGAGATGATCAGTATTCCAGCAAATGTGCCGCACACCGCCGAGGCCATCGAAACGCTGGTCGCCTACGATATCTTCACGCCGCCGCGCGAAGACTGGCTCACCGGCGCGGATGCTTATCTACGCAAGGTACCGGCGTAATACGCGCAAAGTACCCGCGTAGCACGCGCAAAATAACTTGGGTAGACCATCGGTGCATCGAGCTGGGTCGGCGCGCTACATGGCGCGCGTCGCAGCTCGAGTTGAATTTCGCTTAGGCTTCTACCGCGTTGTCTCGCGCCCATTGCACCACTTGTGCGTGCGTTGCAAACCACACGTCGCCGCGCGCTTGTATGTGCCGTATCAGCTCGTCCAAGATCCAGATGCGCGAGCGATAGCCGATCACGTGCGGGTGCATGGTGAGCTGAAACACGCCGCCCTCTTCATACGCGGCATCGAACTCGCGGCGAAAAATCTCGAATACGTCGGTCGGCGGTGTGTACGGCCGGTGCGATGCAAATCGATTCATCCAGAAGTAAACCGCATCGTCGCGTATCCACTCCACCGGCAATTCGACGACGCCGGTCGGCACTCCGTCGAGCTCGAGCTCGTAGCAATCGTCATCTGCCATCAGCGATGAATCGTATT
>JBDTMS010000631.1:0-3303 GCA_039934195.1 Betaproteobacteria bacterium | reverse complement strand
GCGAATGGATGATGCTGTCGATCGCGAGCCGCGTGCAGCCACAGGACCTGCCGTGTCGAGCGGCTGGCCGCCAGCGAATTCAGCATCGCCAGAACAGGTGTTGCCCCGATTCCCGCGCTGAGCAGCACGACGGGTCGCTCTCCGGACTGCAGAATGAAGCTTCCGCGCGGCGAGCTCACATCTAGAGCATCGCCCACCTGGACATGCTCCCGAAGGTAGGTTCCAGCCGCCCCATTCAGCTCCGCCTTCACGCTGATTCGATAGCGCTCCGTCGAGACAGGACCCGAGAGCGAGTAGCTGCGAAAAAGCGGACCGCCGGTCGGTTGAAGACGCAGGACTAGGTACTGTCCGGGCAGGGGCGGTCTCAACGCCTGTGCGTCCGGGCTTTGCATCGTCAGCGAGAGGACGTCCGCGGATTCTTGATCGATCGCCGTCACTCTCAGCGAGCGAAACCCCGGTGCAGCCGGATGCGCCGCCGCTGAGGGTGCGAGGCCCGCGTTGCCACTGCTCGCGGTAGTCGTTTGACTTTGCAGCAGCGCCTCGAACGACGAACGCCACCCGGGCGAAAGCGCCTCGATGCGCAAGGCGTGCTCCAGTCGATCGCGCGTGTGTTTGGGCAAATAGAGCAGCGCGTTGATCTCTGCGACGGTCATTCGCTCCTTCGCCTCTCCGACCTTCACGATTTCGTCGCCGGCGCCCACGAAGCCTTCCTGCAGAACGCGGAAGTAGAACCCAGGCCGCCCGCCGGCTGTCAGCAATGCCGGCATCCGAGGCTCGTTCATCCGAATGCCGACGCGATAGCAGGTAACCCGAGGTTGCGTGACCTCGAACAGCGCGCTGCCGATCTGATAACGGTCGCCTATGCACGTGGCATCGTCGGGCAATCCGTCGATCGTGAAGTTCTCGCCGAACTGTCCATGGACCAAGTCGTCCCTCTTCAACTGCTCCTGCCAGTAGCGATACGATTCGATCTGGTAGACGAACACAGCACGTTGCTCACCCCCGTGCCCGGCCAAATCGCCTTGACCGTCTCCCTCTAGATTCAACCGGCCGACGCGACAGCGGTCAACCACCGGATCCTTCCAGACCGCAGTGTGCACAGTGCGACCCTTCCACTCAACGAAGCGCGGAAGTCCGACGTTTACCGATAGTAGTCGAGGCATGTCATCTGCTTTTCGTGGGGACCGCAAGCTTCCAAAAGCATCTCAGGTGCTGCGAGCGTCATCTTAGTCTGTGTGCGGCTGAGATCGCTCAGCGGGGTGCTGAGCGAATCAGTCCTGTTCGCCCAACAGTTGCGCCTGCGTTTTTCCGTACGGAAAGAAACTCGCTTTCTCGTTTTTCGCCCACGCGGTTCGCTGCTCCGCGCTGCTGATGTCCCAATCGGGACGGCAACGCTGCAGCACCGCGCGTAGGTCGAGGCGCAGCTCCTCCACCGTCGGCCGGCCGAAGAACCATGCACGCACCGCACAGTCCCAGGCCGCAGCCGAACTTGGTGCGGGTCATGCTCAGCACGTCCACAACAACGGCATATCGTCGAGAATATCCAGGTTGTGGGACCGGCCATTTACGTTGAGCGTGATCATCTCATCTCCACTCCGACTGTTCGTTGCACGTTCCGATTCGATCCGGTGCGATACACAAGACACAACGCAATCACAGCAGAAGCATCGAGCCGGATCTATAGGACGATGGTATCGGTCGATAGTTTCGCACTGCTTTCAACTTGGGGTTTTTCATGAAAATACCCGATTTGCGCAAGCGCCGGCTAGCGCTCGTTGCCGTACGCAGGTCCGCGTACAACGCACCTTGTCAAGGCACCGACTCGAAAGCTTGTTTGCATGATCTCGCACCGTCATCGCATGCCCTGACCTAGTACGGACTCCGCTTTTACCAGCAGCAGGTCTGGAAAACTAGCGCTCGCACCATTGAGCGCGATGTCGCTTATAGTTCCGGGACCTCTTGCAAAACCGCTAGCCCAAGCATGACCAACATTGCCGCAGTACCGCCGCCGCGCACCTGGGACGCACGCCTTGCCCGCTGGCTCGTCACACCCCTTAAATACACGCGCGTCACGCCGAACCACCTGACGACTTTGAGGCTGGTAACCGGCCTCGCCGGCGCCGCGTGCCTGACTGAAGGCGGCTTCGGATGGACCAATGCCGGCGCGGCTCTCATTGTCGTGTCGAATTTCGTCGATCACACGGACGGCGAGTTAGCCCGAATCAGCGGCAAGTCGAGCAAGCTCGGCCATTTCTACGATCTGGCGAGCGACGCGGTGATTACGGTATTGCTGTTCGTATGCATGGGGGCGGGCGTCGCATCGCAGGGAAGGGAGCTCGCCTTGCCACCGACGCTGCTCGGTGCCATCGCGGGCATCGCTGTCGCGCTGATCTTCTTCCTGCGAATGCGCATCGAGGCGATCGTGGGCAAGGCAGGCACGCGGCAATCGTTCGCCGCGGGTTTCGAGACGGAGGACGTGTTGTATCTGCTGCCGCTGGTGACGTTGAGCGGCGCGATGGCACCGTTTCTGATCGCTGCTTCGATCGGCGCTCCGCTGTTTGCGCTGTGGGTGATCTTCGACTATCTGCGCAGCACACGGCGCAGCCCGTCGGCTTCGAACGCCCAGTCGGCTTCGCATGTACAGTTGGCGTCGAACGCCCAGTCGGCTTCGCATGTCCAGTCGGCTTCGAATGTCGAGTCGGCTTCGAATGTCCGGTCGGCTTCGAATGACCCGTCTGCTTTCAATGCCACGGCGGCTGGCATCGGGACAGCTGACAGCAGAGAGGCTGACATTGGTCCGCTCGCGCGCACCGACGAAGATCCTCGGTGAGCGCCTCATCCCAATCGCGGCCGCTGGTCCCGCCCAGCGTGACGACTCATCCGGATATCGCTGTCGCGGCGCTCGCCGGGCAGTTCGATAATGCTCGCCTTCGCGCCGACTTTGCGCGCCAAGGGTCATTCCTGTATCTAGATCGCTTTCTGTTGCCCGAGCTGACTTCGCAGGTGGCTGTGAGCGCGCGTGCACTGCACGGCGAAGTCAATCGCAATTACCTGCCCGGGCACAAGCAGGGCGGCAGCATCAGCCGCTACACGATCGACCGCCACGCGCCGCTGATCGCGCAACTATATCGCTCGCAAACGCTGATCGCTTTGCTCGAGCAAATCTGCGGCGAATCGCTGCTCCCATGTCCGGCCGGCGATCCGCATGCCTATGCGCTGTACTACTACACCCGGCCGGGCGATCACATCGGCTGGCATTACGACACGTCGTACTACGAGGGTCGGCGCTATACGCTGCTCATC
>JBDTMS010000630.1:0-3306 GCA_039934195.1 Betaproteobacteria bacterium | reverse complement strand
GCCGTGGGGCAAGGCTTCCGGGAAGGTCACGATGCAGCCGCAGCAGCCGTTCGTCTTGGCAGGCACGTTTGAGATGTCGAAGGCACAAGGGCCGGCCTACAACGCGAAGCTCAACATCGGCGGTACGTTGTCGCGCATCGAGTTGCGCGCGAGCGCCGAGGCGCAGCCGGCGCAAGCCGATGCAGCCGTTATCCTCACGCCATTCGCGGCCAGTGCGTTCGCGTCGTTCGAAGCCAATGCCACCGATGTCGATCCGCACGCCTGGAGCGCCGGCGCCCCAGCCGCAAGGCTCGAATTGCACGCGAAGGCACAGGGCAGGGCTGATCGCGATCATGTTGCCGGCGAATTGACGCTGACCAATCAGACGCCGGGTACGCTCGATCGCAAGCTGCTGCCGCTGGTGTCATTCAAGACTGCGTTTGCGGGCCCGCTGGGGACGCTGGTGTTTTCCGATGTTGCGCTCGATCTGGGCAAGGCCGGGCGCGCGGCCGGCAATGGCATGCTGACCGGCGGCAATGCTATCGTCGATGTGGCGACCGGCAATTTGAACCTGCAAGGCCTGCACGCACAACTGAAGCCGACCCAGCTGAAAGGCAATTTGCGCGTAGTCAACGCGGCCGGCGAGCAGAGCGCCCGGCTTAAGCTCGCGCAAGGGCGCTACCGCTTCGGCTTCGATGGCACGCTCAAGGATTCGCTGGTGCGAATTAAGGAAGTCAGCGCCGCCGTCGGCAGCGGCACGTTCATGGCGAATGGCAGTCTCGGGCTCGGTGAAACCAAGCCGGTGCAAATGCAGGGATCGCTCACGCATTTCGATCCGTCGCAGTTCGGCAAATATCCCCAGGCGGACATCAACAGCCGATTCAAGGCGATAGCAACGCTGATGCCGGTGCTGCAAGTCACCGCTGATCTCTCTTTGCTCAAGAGCCAGTTGTTCGGCCGCGCCGCCGTGGGCGTTATCAAATGGCACTCCAAGGGCGCCGCCACGCCCGACATCGCAATCAACCTGTCGAGCAAAATCGGCGATACGCAAATCGATGCGAAGGGCACGCTGTTCGATCCGGTACATCTGCAGCAAATGGATCTGGAGCTGGCGCTTGCGGGCCGCAATCTCGCCGAGCTGTATCCGATCATCGGCGTGCCGTTGCCGCCGACGCCCGCGTACAAGTTGTCCGGCCATCTAGTCGAGCACGATCAAATCTGGGAGTTTCGCAAGTTCAACGGGAAAGTCGGCGCGAGCGATCTTGCCGGCGACTTCACGCTCGATCGTCGAAAACGCCAGTTCATGCGTGCGGATCTGGTGTCCAACAAGCTCGACCTCGTGGATCTGTCCGGTTTCATCGGCGCCGGCAGCAGTGCCAAAACCAGCGACCGCAACCAGGACAAGGGCACGCACAGTCGGCGCGCGTTGCCGGACGATCCATTCGATCCGGAAAAACTGCGTGCGTCGGATGCAGATATCCTGTTTACCGGGCGTAGCATTCAAACTCAGAAGCTGCCGCTGACGCAGATGAAGGCGCATCTGAAGCTGAGCGACGGTGTGCTGACGCTCGATCCCCTCGACTTCGGCGCGGTCAGCGGCAGTATCGTCGCCAAGATTACGCTGGATGCGCGGCACGACGTCATCCTTGGCAACTCCGATGTGCGTGCGAAGGGCGTCAAATTGAATGAGCTGTTTCCAAGCTTGAAACCCAGCAAGGCGAGCCTCGGCGACCTCGAGGGGCGCGTTCGTTTGATCACGCACGGCAACTCGATCGCCGCCATGCTCGGCTCGAGCGATGGAAAAGTTGCCGTGATGATGGATGGCGGCGCGGTCAGCGACCTGGTGCTGCGCGCGATCAATCTCGATATTGCGCACATCGGCGAAACCCTCTTGCGCGGCGACCGAGAGATCCCCCTCCGATGTCTGATCGCCGACTTCAATGCAGAGGGCGGCCATCTGCGGCCGACGGTGTTCGTCATCGATACCGAGCACACCATCATCGGCGGCGAAGGCGAAATCGATCTGCACGACGAGAAACTCGATCTGAAATTGACCGCGCATCCGAAGGACGCCAGCATTATCTCGCTGCGCGGGCCGATCAAAATCGGCGGCACGCTCGGTACGCCGGTGGTCCGCCCAGAGCTCGGTAAGCCGCTCGTGCGCGGTGCTGCAGCGCTCGCGCTCGGCATACTCGCCACGCCGCTGGCGGCGCTGATTCCGCTCATCCAGATGGGCAAGAACAAGAGCGTCGACTGCGCACCGCTGGTTGCGCGAACGCGTACGTTCATCGATAACTCGGCGAGCGCGCCAGGCCCGACTTCAGCCCCGCAGACGACCGAGTCTGCAATCAAGTAAACGCGTACGCGTTTACTTGAGCAGAATCGCGCTGCGCAAACGCCTTGCAATCGGACGAAGCTCTGCGGTTGCTGGTGCTGCAGCAGGTCGCGCTGAGCCCATCCCAATAATGCGCACGCGGTGTGCGCCGGCTGCGCGGTAATGCGCGCTGTTGTTTTGCAAGCGCTCGCTAGATTCGATTGCGACCGGGCTGACTGGGCGCGATCGAAGACCGCGCGTTTGGGTTGCGGGCGAGATCGGATCCGGGTTTGCCTGAACGCTGAGCGCGGCCCGACCAGATATGCCAGACGATGACGAGCGGGGTGGTCAATCCGATTAGCCAGTGCGCGGCACTGATCGCAGCACGCGCCTCTTCGCCGCCGAAATAATACAGCGCGTATCCGGAGGCAATCAGCACTACTGCAAGCGTAGTAAGCGTTACGCCGGCCGGAATATTCTTGCGCTGATGCCATCCGCGCCGTATGTGTATCGGTAGCAGCGAGCCCAGCACGATCAACACGATCATCGCGGCGCCGCCGTGCAGGCGCAAACACCAGATCTCGAGCGGATGCGGCCGATCGCCGTACTCACCGTGCAGCTGGAGAAAGTAGTGGAACACCAGCCACAGCGCGCCGGTGCTGAACAACAGCGCGCAGCTCCAGTAGACCCAGCGAATATGTCCGTGTGAAAGTCGCATGTCCGCTACGGCATCGTGACCGAGGCGTTCGCCTGCGATTCCGGAATAACTAACGCTGGAATAATTAACGCGTGGCCGCCGAGGCGACGCACCATGCCCGGCCCGCGCAACATCGCAACTTTGGTCAGCGCATCGGCAAGCATGCAGCTCGGCGCGGCTACGGTAACGCTCGCTGTGCTCGTAGATGCTCGTCGGCGCGCAGGATCGACCAGAGGTGTGACGGACGTGCGGCGCCATTTGCGCGCCGAGAAATAATGTGCGGAGGTGGCGAGCGCTCCCCGCGTTAGCGTGCCCG
>JBDTMS010000629.1:0-3317 GCA_039934195.1 Betaproteobacteria bacterium | reverse complement strand
GGCGTTGCAGAATTCCTGCGCGCTGCAGAATTCCTGGGCGCTGCAGAATTCCTGGGAGCTGCAGAATTCCTGGGAGCTGCAGAATTCCTGGGAGCTGCAGAATTCTTGAGCGCTCATCAACCTCCGTTTCTATGCGGCCGCCGCCGACTGCGGCGGCGCGTCTGCACTTTCGCCGCGGCGAAACGCCGTCAGCGGCACCCCGAATGCGCGGTTGAACGCGCGGCTGAAAGCCGGCTCGGAGTCGTACCCGACTTCTTCCGTAATAGCTGCAACACTCTTGTTGCCGGTACGCAACAACTGCGCTGCGAGATGCAGGCGCCAATTCGTCAGATACTGAATCGGCGGCTGGCCGAGCAGCGCAACGAAGCACTGCGCCAGCGCAGAGCGCGACATGCCGATGCGCCGACCGAGCTCGTCCACCGTCCAAGCATGCGTCGGTTGTCCATGCATTAGTGCCAACGCGCGGGCGATGTACGAGTCCTGCAGTGCCGCCAACCAGCCGCGCTGATTCGCGGGCAACATAGCGATGTAACGCCGATGTAACGCCGCACCGCTTCGACGAACAGCGCTTCGGCCAGCTTCGCGAGCACAATTGCGCTGCCCGGTCCTTGGCTCGCCGATGCTTCCAGCGTGGATCGCAGCGATGCTTTGATCCACGACGCAATCGCGTCCTCACGCGTCGCGATCTTCAGCAAGCGCGGTAACGCCGACAGCAACGACTTGCATAACCGCGCATCGCAGGTGAGAAAACCACATACCATACGCGCGGTGTCGCCCCCGCCGCCATATACCAATCGATGTAGAGCGTCGGGATGTTTCGGTTTAAGCAGACTCGTCGTCGGCACCGGTTCGAGACCCGTAGCGCTGCTCAGCGTATGCGTGTCGCCGTGCGGAAAGACGATGAGGTCGCCGGCTTCCAGGAATGCCGGCTCGCCGCCGTCTAAGGAAAGCCAGCAGTTACCCTCGGTTATCACGTGATAGTGAATGAGCTGGTTCGCGTCCGGCAAATCGGTGGCACGTGCGCTCGGACTCGAGCGCGTCAGCACGCTCCAGGGGGCAGTGAATTCGGCGGTGAGAAATACGGCGCCGGTCAGCCGCACGACGCGAAACACATCGGACAAAGCATCCATATTTTTGTAAGACCCGTCAGTTGGCTTGTGTGACTCAACTGCCGGGCAAGCATTTGCGAAGGCTCGCGCGGCATCTTCAGCGATCTCAATTCAAAATCGGTGCAAGCGCTGCACCGATGCGCGCGCCCTGCTCGGGCGTGATCATCCCGCCGAGAATGCTGTTGAAGCGACGGTCCTGCACGCCGGAGACGATGTATTGCCAGCGATACGCCTTGACGATGACCTTACGGATTTCCTCGATGTGCTGCGTCATGAAGCCGCGGTCGCACAAAGTCAGGAAATAATCGAGGTCGGCGTCGGCCTGGAGCTGCAGCAAACCATCGATTGCGGCAACCAGCTCGATCAGATCGGTCACGGCGCAGTCGCGCTCTTCCGCCGTTAGCTTGGCGTCTTCGCGAATCCATTCCAGCTCATCGAGAATGGCGTGCTGCGATTCTTCCTCCCAGTGAAACAGAAACACGTCTTTGTACAGCTCCGAGAGATTCGGATCGGCTTCGATGCTCTGGCGGTAATGCACCTGCGTGAACAGCTCGATGTGACAGGGCAAGCCGAGCACTGCCCAGGTGGATTTCTGCAGCACGACCGAGGCGACCTCATTTTGCTGCGGCAGAAATTTGTAACCGGAAGGCATCCATTCCGAAATCATGGTTTCGATGCGGCGGAACAGTTCCTGATGCTTGAGCGCTTCGTCGGAGAAGCGTACCAGCGCCTGCAACGCGGTCTGATCGCCGAGCCAGTAGTCACGGCTGACTTCCATAATTTTCGCGCCGATGAAGCACTCGACCAGCGCAAGCATGTTGGCGTAGGTGCGGCCTTGAATCTGGCCCAGCATACGGCGCTCCTGCTCGTTCAAAAACGGCAGCTGCTCGACCATCGACAGGCCGTCGGGCAGGAACTTCTTGGAGAAGTCGAAGCTGCGGCCGCGGATGACGTCGCGGTCGATATCCCAGCTGATGCGTTTGGAGACTTCTGCGCACTTGGCGTAGCGCTTGGTGTCGATCTCGGATGCTACGGTCTGCATGATTTTCTCCGCTCAGAGTTTTAGGTGTCAGTGATTTCATATCCTGGGCGCTGCACGCCGAATTGCGGGTGCGACCACGGGCGTTTTGCTACAAACGAAAGCATGCGCACTGTAAGCAAGCGGGAGGAAAGCGGATATCGGGAAATGCCGAATGTTTTGTAAGGCATCCCTCACGCCACGAACGTCGATGGAGGCTGGGCAGGCAAGTGGGCGTTGCGCCCGCTGTATGCGAGCTTATTTGCAGAAGACGCGGCGCGAAACGCCAGGCTAAAGGCGACGAGGAAAAGCTCAAATGCTTGTGGCGAGGTCCGCGAGCGTCGTGCGAAGCTTGCCGGGCTCGGTGGTCTTGTTCAGGAAAAATTGCGCGCCGGCCTGCGTGAACTGCTCGCGATACTCGGCATCGTCGTGCTGCGAAAATACGATGACCTGCGTTCTCGGGAAATTCTTGTGCACGAAGCGCATGACTTCGATGCCGTTGCTGGCCTTGAGTTTAATGTCGAGCAAGAGCACCTGCGGCGGCTGCGCCTGGATCGCAGCGATGGCCGCGGCCGCGTTGTCGTGCTCACCGACTATGCGGAACTGCGCCAGCTCACTGATGAGCTCCTTGACTCGCGTCCTCACCGCGATCGAGTCTTCCACCAGCATTATTGTTATCAAAACCTATTTCCTTGACGCGGCGCGCGGCTGTTCTCTGCTGGCCATCGTAGCCAGTCTTCGATCAACAGCCTATAGGGATACCGCGCGCAGATCTGTAGGGAGAACCCTACATCAGGAGTCGAGCAAGCCGTTTTCCAGCATATACCGGGTGAATTCCGCGTTGCTGGCCAGGCCGGTTTTCTCGATGATGCGCGCGCGGTAAGTCGTCACGGTCTTCGGGCTGATGCGCAGCTGCTCGGCGATTTCTTTCAGGCTGCGGCCATGTGCGATCAGCTTGAGGATCTCGAATTCCCGGTCGGACAGGTCTTCGTGCGGTGTCTTGTTATCTTTGACGCCGACATCCAAAGCAATGCGCTCCGCCAGCGCCGGGGTTAGATACTTTCCGCCCGCGGCCACCTTTCTGACCGCCATGACGAGCTGCTCGCTGGCACTTTCCTTGTTGAGGTAGCCGTCGGCGCCGTCTTTCAGCGCCCGCACCGCGTAGTGCTCATCGCGGTACGCACTGAGGA
>JBDTMS010000628.1:0-3318 GCA_039934195.1 Betaproteobacteria bacterium | reverse complement strand
GACGCCGAGCAGAGGTTCCAGTCCGCCGGCCAGTTCAAACTCGCGGTCGAGAATGCCTACCGGCAGCACGCCGGCGACGAAACTGTAATTCGTTTTGTCCCGGCCTCGGCAAACGGACGCACGGATCGCGTTCATCGTCATGCCGCCAGCAACTCGGGCGAGGAATCGGAGCAGGGCCGGCTCGCTTGGTATCGACGCCGCTGGGCCCTGCTTTCTTTCGTCGTCGCGGTTGCGCTGGTCGCCGCAGCGAGCTTTTTTTTGTTGCGTTCGACGGGGCCCGACCCCACTCAGGTGGAGCGCGCCGTTGCGGCTTTCGGCTGCGCCGATGTTCAGCATGCAATCGATCGGGACAACGTCCATGTGTCCGGCTTCATGCAGAGCCCGGCGGATGTCCGCGCGTTGGAGGCTCAGCTCAAGCGCGTTAGCGGTGTCAACCAAGTTATCTCGCAACTGCAAATTCGGGCGTGGCCGTATTGCGAGTTGCTGGGAATGATTGCGCCGTACGCGAAAAGCCGCTTGCCCAATGCCGCAGGCATGCGTCTGCGCGTGCAGGATTACACCGGCGTTTTGAAGGCGGGCGACAACATCGTCCTCGACATGGTCACGCCGGGATTTCCGACTTATGTCTATATAGATTACTTTCAGCTCGACGGTAACGTTGTGCACGTGTTACCTGGCGGCGGCGCCAACCCGCGGATGCTGGCCGCGAATTCGGCCAAGGTCGTGCCCGAGCCGTACCAGCCTTTGCGCCTCGAAGTGCAAAGCCCTTTCGGCGAAGAAATGCTCGTCATGATCGCAAGCCGACAGCCGTTGAACGCACTTGTCCGTCCTGAGTTCGAACCCGCGCGGGAATATCTAGCGTTTCTCAAGCAGGCGCTCATTGCGCGAGGCAAGGACGATGTAGCGACGGATTACCTATTCATCCTGACCGCAGCCAGAGCCAACTAGCAGCGATAAGAGAGCGGGTACTCGGTGATTTCAGCCACGCAGAACGAGTGGCAGATCTGCTTGATCGATACGCCGCGCCGCAGAGCATATGACGACCGGTATGTTTACTCACTGGGCCGCGTGCGAACGCCTCTAGTCGTCTGCAACCCATCTACTGATTCGGTGGCGGGTTGTCTGGTGGCGTGCTTGGGAGTTCGCGGTTCCAGCCCCACTGATACCACCGCCCATCGAGAAACGCAGCGAATCCTGACGCTGCGGGCAGGCCCGGGCATACCACGATCGACGGCGGTACGCGTTCCGAGCCGCTCGTCCACCACACGGTGCAGCGGCGTAGCACGTCTGCCGAAAGCTGCTCGAGAACGTCGCCAAATGCGCCGCGTAGATCTGCTTCTGATCGCACAGCGAAATACCACTGCGTCTGACCTTGCTTATCGCCGGTCAGACAGCGCATCGACGCGATCCGGCCACCGGGTTCTCCCAGCGTGCGTACAGCATCATCGAAACTATCGAAATCGAAGTCATCATCCAAAGACGAAAGCGCAAGATCCTCGGCGCGGTCGTACCAGGCACTATTTTCACCGAGTGAGCTCAATGTCGGACCGTCGTGAGGAAGATCCACTGCCAGTGTCAGCGGGTAATGGCGCCCGACTTTATCGACGCTCGGCATCAGGACACCCGTCCAGGCAACATCATCGAGGGCGCCTTTGCGCGTAACGAAGCGCCATATCGGACTGGTGAGGTAGATGTCGAGCCATTCCGATCCGAGGCGCTCGCGGCTGGACTGCAGACATTCATTCAGCCACTCCTCCCACGGCGCAAGGAAACTGCGCGGTAACCGGCGGTTGACGAAATCTCCATGACTGGACAATTTCCCGCAGAACCCAGGCGTGAATTGCGGGGGGCCGTCTAGAGTCGCTGCGGACATTGGAATTCCTTCAGCTCCTGCAGGCGAAACGGGTTATAGACGCTGCTTGCCTTGAGCTCAAAGGTGGCGATGCGTCCCTCGATAGAGAAGATCACCTTATAGCGTTCAGGTTGTTGCGGGAAAGGTTGAAACTCCATCTTGTCCAGCATTCGAAACAGCGCCCAGGGTCCGCTCAGAGAGGCGCCTGAGGTGCCGCTCGGCAACGGTGGTGCGATCTCCATTCGTACGCGGCCCTGCCCATTCGGGACCGGCCACTTGAACCCGAATGTGCGGGTTGGACCGTGGCTGTATGTCGCAGTCTGGCCGTCGATGTCCAGGATGAACCGGGTGATACGCGCGTCCATCGTCAGCGGAGTAAGCTCGAACGAGAGCTCGAGGCTCTGGCCTCCGGAGCGAAAAAAAACATCGCGAATGACGCTTGCATTTTGAAAAGCCGCCAACGTGTTATGCGAAACCGAGAGACCGGAATCCGGTTTGTTTCGCCAGGCGCCGTGGGTGGTGTCCACGATGGTCTTGAGCTCGGTCTGGTAGAACGTATCCATCACCCCGTTGGGACCAAAAAACTTCCCGAAGTCGAGCGGGGGCACCTCTTGTGCACCGGAGCGCTCAATGGGATAGCGACCGCGTATAGCCTTTGCGCAATAGGCCACAATTTTGGTCTGCAACTCGCCGTCTACTCTGTGGTACTCGAACGCGCGGCCACTGCCTTCGATATCCGCGGCCATCGCGCTCAGCGTTTTCCCGACAGCACCGCCCAATCGCGACGCCTGACCTTTGAGTTTGTCGGTCGCTTGGTTTATTTCGGAGCGGGTAACCGGGTCGCCCTTCTTTTGTTTTTCTGCAAGTCCGCGCACTTGCGCCTGCGCATCCGCAAGGGCCGCCTGCACGTCGATGATAGGCGCTGGTTCGCCGCCGGAGCCGGCGAACATCGATTGATGAAGATAGGCGAAGTGGCGATCCACCGGCGTGTCGGTCTCATCCGCAATGCGGTCTTTCGTCTCGCCGATGAGATCCATTACCTTCTTGCCTGATTGGCCGACAAGTTTTTCCACAACACCGGGCTTTTCGGCAACCGGGGCCGGGCCGTGCAATCGCGTTTGCTCAGCCACCTTCACCAGAAACTTTTTCCACGGCGAATCGGGCCGAGCCAGATCGCGCAACGTGTTGGCCATCTGTTCCAGGGACGGACCGGTCTTCGGCACGACATCGCCAAGCAACTCATCCCATCTGGCGATGTATTCCTTGTAGTAGAAGCCGCGCATATCCTCCGTGATCTGCACGCTGCGCGCGGCATCGAGTTTTGCGTCATCGCCAAGCACCCAGCTGTCTTTGGAGGCTTGTGCGGCGGCGTTCACCAAATTGGCTTTGAAGTAGGCGTAGCCGTCATAGGTGAACAGACCCGGAATCCCGACGGTCAACGATTTTCCGCTCAAACGACGCAGCAC
>JBDTMS010000627.1:0-3323 GCA_039934195.1 Betaproteobacteria bacterium | reverse complement strand
CCGAAGTCGCGCAGGAGTTGCTCGATCGATGGAGTGGCCTTATCGTTAACGACAGACGTTGCGCAGACTTGCGCGCTGGCGGGTGAGGCTGCGTCGGTTATTTCTCGCATGAGCCCCTCGTGATCCAGCCACGAAATCACCTCAAGGTTGTCGTCAGGCGCGGCCATATCTGGCTTGTCCCCTTCCCGGATGTTTCGGGGAATTTGTCGCAGCGTTGCCTTCCCTGACGCTGTCCGTTCTGTTTGCCGGCAGAACCTTGGGACCTGGGCGCGCGGTCGCCGTAACACGTCACAACGCTTGCACGGCACGTCGGCGCCGACACCGCTGCACAGCCGAGCGTGACGATGTGCCCGACCACGTTTGTCGCAATGGTTCTCGCAGACGCAGCCCTCACCGGTACCCATCTATCGCCACTCCACGGGCACCACGACTTTCATCGCACCACGTTCTCGCGCGACTTTATTAGCTGCGTGGTGTACTTCGGCTGGCGTCGGTGTGGAATCGAACACGACATCGGCAACGATAATCTCACCGTCGTAGAAATGAAGTGCAATCGGGACGCGAATCTTGTTGTTGAGCACGATCACAGATTACTGATCACCGCATCGCCGGTCCAGCGACAACAGTGAAAAAAAGGCCCCGCGCAAAGCGGGGCCGAAATGTCCCAACCAAGGAAAATCAGCCAGTCGAGGCGACAGAGCAGTAGCGTAGGGAGTACACGTCCACTTTGCTGCCTCACCGGCGATAACAGTTAATGCAAGCGATGTGCCACTGACACTGGTAACGGGCCCATCGGCGCCTGTCTTTTTCTCCCCCGATACAATTTGTACAATTAAGCAGCTTCCCGGGATCGCTTTTCGCTATATACATTTGCGCTCGGGGAGCGCGTCTCGGACTGCACTACCAGTTTCGGGACGGTTTTCGCTCATTGCGTCCCCCCGGAGCAATGGGCATTTTTTTTGGGACACTGATCGCCGATCAGCTCGGCGGACTCGACCGCCGGAACGAATGAGTCGAGCGCGCGTTCTTGCGCGACATGCCCTTGTAGAAGCGCACGCGACCGATTCCGGGCACGTCCACCACAGAATGCTGCGTCTGGTCTGCTGACGTGGCCGAATTGGGCAGATCGCGCGAGCCAGCGGCGATGTATTGGCCGGGGGTTTTTACCAGCCGCTTCTATGTCACACGGACAGAGAACGGAAGGGCAGGCGAGTGTGCGGATCTATCGATGGCGAGCTACGGGCGAAGCTGGAGAGCTATCGCGTCATCCTGCGGCCTAGCGAACGTAGTCTCTGATCGGAATGCTAATAAGTAGGAAATAATCGAAGTCGATATCAGCAACCGTACGAGCGCGAACTACCTGCTAACTACGATGTTTTCGTTAATCGCTAAATTGGGCCGTGAGGAAATGATGGTTCCCGCTGTCGCTTTGGAAGGTGAAATCTGAAGCCCAACGCAATGTTTTAGCCGGTCTTCCGTCTATGATTAGCGCTGCTTAAATAGCAGGAGCACGCATGACCATCGCGGAAGAAACGATCGAAGAACTGCGGGCAGCTTTGGCTGATGCCAAGCTTGAGGCTCGTCACTGGAAGGTCGACCATGACAATCTCGCCCTGCGCTGCCAGCTCCTTTTGCAGCGTCGCGACCTCCCCGTCGACCGTACTCTCGCCTATGCCAAGCTAGTGAAGCTGCAAGAGGAACTCCAGCGCTTCAAGGAAGCGGAACGTGAAGCTGTATGACGCTACCCTAGACCAGTGGTTGGTCAATGGCTTCCGAAGGCTTGCGCGAAACCCCGTCGCCAGAATCGTCGAGACGCTCTGAAATCCGGGCCTCCGCAAGGAGATCGTAGGGCATGCGAAAAGGCGTCTGAACGAACGCAGGATCAAGGCAATAATAGCCTGGCCCGAAGTGATCCAAGGGTGCTCATCGAGGCCAGCAATCTGGACACGCATAGTTCGACTTGCCGCGCACATCGGATGTCTGCTACGGGTGGATGCTCTTGAAGGATTACATAAGATGGGGTTGGATATATTAGGGACCGGCGCTGACGTGGGTGATAATCGAGATCGCGCTCATGTGCGCGCTGCCCTAAGAAGATGCGACGGTATTGTCCATCGGCCGCAGTGTCGCGCGTCATTTGCGGTGAGCACGATCCAGAAGCGTGCTGGTCCACCAATGTGGCTGGCCCGTTATTGAAGAGGCAGAGAGGCAACATCAGCCGCCATGGTTAATTTTCGCAAGCAGTCGCGAAGTTTATGGGCAGCCGGCTTCGCTGCCGGCTACCGAAGACGCACCGCTTCGGCCCGTAAATGTCTATGGACGCTCGAAGCTCGAGGGGGAGTACCTCGTCGACGCCGCGCGTGGACACAAGACCTGGTGACGTGGCGCGAGCCTTGTTCACACGTAAACGCCACCCACTAGGAGAATTCGCGCTCCTTGTTCGCGATAGCGCGACTTAGCCTTTCCAATCGGTATCCGTGGCCGTATATCGCGGACAGATTCCATCCTCTCTCCTCCGTAAGGCCAAGTTTGTCTCGAAGACGGGCGATATGGGTGTCGAGCGTGCGGGAGCTCTTAGAAGCGTTTGGAAACACTGCCTCAAAAATCTTGCTTCGGGTCAACAGGCGCCCGATATTGCTAAGAAGCATCGCCGCTAGATCGAATTCCTTACTGCTCATGACCACGTCAGCGTTCTCTAGCGTGACCTTACGTTCCTGTACGCTAAATCGAATCGCCCCCACGTCGATCCACTTATCCCTCGGCCGGATTTCGGAGGTACGCCGAGCGACCGAACTCACGCGGGCGAGCAATTCCTGGCGGCGCATTGGCTTGACGATGTAGTCGTCTGCCCCTCCGCGAAGGGCCTTCGCGATGTCCTCCTCGTGATCCCTCGCCGTGCAAAACACGATCGGTATCGATGAGATCCGGCGCGCCTGCTTAAGCACCTCTAGTCCGCTCAGGTCTGGTAGGTTCCAGTCAAGCAGAAGCACGTCGAAGCTCGTAGGCGTCAGACTGTCTAGCAACTGTTGCCCTTGCTCGAAGGCGAAGGATTCGTGTCCTCCGAACTTGAGCCAGTAACTAAGTAGTTCGCGCTGCGACAGATCATCTTCGAGAACAGCAATTCGCATGACTTCCTCCTTGTCTCCAAGGAGCAACGCAAAACGCTTGCCATGTACGTTGACCGAAAACTAAAAGCGCGGACGCAAAGGAGTGCGACCGCGAACGCACATACGCAATTAGGGTTCTGTCGCAAACTTTGATGCCTTCCGAGAGCGAGTAAGCTGACCGGCAACAATCCACAGGTGCAGCGACCATGATCGATT
>JBDTMS010000626.1:0-3331 GCA_039934195.1 Betaproteobacteria bacterium | reverse complement strand
AAGAAGGAACAGCGTTTACAGTGCAGCTTCCGCGTCAAAGGGCTGGGATAGCGGCGGCAAAACGAAAGGCCAGTCCTTAGAAACTGGCCTTCCGGGCGAAAACCCTTTCGGGCATCACCATGTGCGGTTGCCGCCGCTTTGCCGCCTCCCAGCTGCATCCGCGCTTCCGATACTACACCCGGTCCCGGGCAAAAACCGCCGGAAGCAGCATTAATTCAGCGCCACTTTCTTTCTAATCTGCCGGCACAGTGGGATTTGAAAGCGACCACTCGAAGCCCAGTTCCTTCACCGTATGCACGAGCTTGGCGAAATCTACTGGTTTTACCATGTAGCTTTTTGCCCCGAGCCGATAGCTTTCCACGACATTGGGGCTTTCTTTGGAGTCGGTGAGTACCACAACGGGAATGTGGCTGACCTTAGGCTCTTGCTGTAGCGCCTGGAGGATTTCAAATCCGCTCATTTTCGGCAGCATCAAATCAAGAATTATCAGCCCCAAGTCCTGCGCCATCGTGCGATGCGCATGCAGCGCTGTACCAAGTATGAAAGCGAGGGCGTCTTCGCCGTCGCGGGCTACGTGGATTTTATTGGAGAGATGATACTTACGCAGCGCCCGCAGCGTCATTTCCACATCGTGTGGCTCGTCCTCCACCAACAAGATATCCATATGTGCGGTACACCCCTTGGCCAAGAATTTTACCTGGTGGAGCACTTTGCACTTAATACGCTTGCGGCGCTACGTTGCCTGGTTTTGAGAAGACAAATCTCTTCAGCACCAAAAACTCAAACGATACCGATCGATGCGCTATCGCGGCGGGAGCTACGCACAAGATGGTCCACAAATTTTGTGGACCCAAAAACAATTCACAATTTTGGTGGATAAGTCGTAGGCACAAACCCGGAGAACCAGTAACGACGCGGCCGGGATTTGTTACGTCAAAAAGTAGGCGGGGTCCTCGAACGCAGCGATGCGCTGATTGTGCTCGATGAGGAATTAGCCATGGAAACAGGGTGACATGTCATCGTGTTACCCTGTGGTTCAAGCTGCTGCACTGTCGAGACCCATCAATCGGGGGCATTGGTTTGATGAAACAACCTTTCGTTTCGTCCTTCCTTTCCGGGTTCCGGACGGCGTTCATATGGACGTTGAAAACCGTCCGCGTCTTGATCTGCTTCGCTGTTGCAAGCATGTGTCTTCTCTTGGTTGTTCAGCCGGATGCGGTACTGGTGAGAGGGGGGACCAAAATATTTCATCAGCCCCCAAAACCAAATCTAGATACAACACCGATCCGCATCGGACTGGGGATCGCTGCCTTTATCGTGTGGGGGCTTCGTGGCAAGGAAAATCACGAAGCGAAGGCGTTAGAGCTGAAAAAAAAGCTTCACGCCGAAACGAAAAAGCGACTGGTGGTCGAACAGCAGCGTGAGGAAGCTAAAGAACACCTTTACGCCAAGGATGCCGAACTCGCCGCAAGCAATCAGTGGCGCGAAGCGGCCGTCAAAGATTTCGAGTTAATCCTGTCATCACCCGCTGTTCGCCGCGCGGTGCTTAACGCGTGGCACCCCGATAAAGCTAAATCCGATAACGCTCGTCTCCACTACACCGAAGTTTTCAAGGTCGCCGATCGCATTTTCAAAGACCTCGCCGTCGAGGAGAAGGGCTGAGCTATGGAGAAAGGACCGTTCCAAACGATCGGAGAGGGCATAGCAAATTCGAGGCAGCGATTTCAGATGCTCGATCCGGTCACGCAAAATTTGCGGCGCGCGGGTAATGGCTTCGCTTTGATGGTCATGCTGCTGGTAGCGCCGTTTGTTTTGTTCGGGCTGCGCGGTGTTTGGGAGTATGTGACCGAGTTCTTTGGCGATCCCGGTAACAACTGGTTCTACGCGGCGGTTTACGGCGGGTTGTTTGCCTTCGGCCTTATCCGTTTTCTCATCGGCGCAAACCGCGCGGCCGGCGCGCGGGATGCCCTGCACATCTCGCGCAACATATTTTTCTTCGCGGTCTTCTTCGGCATTAGTCTTTATCTCGCGGCTAGGTGGCCGTGGACCGATATCACGACATCAGGCTGGGGGTACGGAGGCCTGATGCTTATCTTGGGCCTCGTCGTCTGGCATGCGCTCTCGTTTGGCATGCAAATCACCTTGTCTTTTTGGCCACGCCACTCGGCCCGCAGAATGGTGGCCGGCCATATCGAGGAAGAAGAATTTCGCTGGGACGATGATGTGCCCGTGCGGCCCTGGTGGCAATTTTGGAATAAGGCGCGGTGATCTGGAGCGGCTCTCCGCTCGGCTTCGAGCGGGATGGATCGCCGCTCTCTTATGACGGCAACGCCGCCACACTCATCTTCGGGCCGCCCGGCAGTTTCAAAACGGTTGGCGTAGTCGCCAATCAGCTTTTAGACGAGCCAGGCAAACGCAGTTTCGTCGTGATTGATCCTAAGGGAGAAGTCGCGGCGATCACGGCCAATCAGCGACGACGCGTGTGTGGCGCGGCCAATGTGAAGATCATCAATCCCTACGGGGTGCTGGTCGATCGACGCCCGGATTTGAAAAGCGACGGTTGGAATCCACTCGGCGATCTCGACCCCGCCACGGCCGGCTTTGGCGACGAATGCGCAGCCAAGGGCGATGCGCTCATCAAAACCGACAGCAACGAACACCAGAAGCATTTCCCCGATAGCGCCAGGTCCGGCATCACCGGAATCATCATGGTGGAAGTGAGCGAAACGGTTGCGCGCAAATTGCCGCCGTTGCTCGCGAATGTACGCGACCATCTCACGCAAGAGCCGAAAGCTCTGAAGAAATTCATCGAAGGCATCCTGGGCTACTACAAAGGCAACTTGGATATTGAATCGCGGCTGAGAAAATTTGCCGCCGATACCGACGAAGTCGCAAGCATCAAGAGCACGATCGAGACGCAAACCGCATGGATGACAAAACCCATGCGCGACGATATGAAAACGAGCGGCGGGGTGGATTTTCGCGCATGCGCCAAACAGCCGACCACGATCTACGTCATCTTGCCCACCCAGGAATTGCAGAACAAGGCAGTGTATTTACGCCTGGTGCTATCGTCTGCATTGCGCTCACTTTATCGCGAAGACAGTGTGCCGACGACGCTGTTAGTGGAGGAAGGTTTTGTCCTCGGGCACCATGCCGAAATCGAGCAAGCGCTGTCTATCTTGCGTGGCTTCGGCTCACGCATGACGATCGTGTTCCAGTCATTGCAGCAGATCAAAAAACTGTACTCCGATACTTGGGGACTCTTCATGTCGGGCGCGGTCCTTGGCTTCAGGCCGGCAGATTTGGAGACGGCTGAATGGATGAGTAA
>JBDTMS010000625.1:0-3332 GCA_039934195.1 Betaproteobacteria bacterium | reverse complement strand
GACGACCAGCCGGACGGCGCTTCGGCGCTGTTGTTGGTCGGCGTGCCGACGCGCAGGAAGCCAAGACCATCGGTGTAGTGATGCGCATCGAGCAATGCAGCGATCGCCGACGATGCCGCGGCGGGATCGAGCGACGACACGCCGAACACGACCAGCGCATCGATGCCCTGCTGCGCGATCGTCGCCGGCATTTTCAGTCGCAGCGCCATGCCGTGCTTCTCGGCATCGTTGAAGTCGACCATCCAGCGCATGCCTTCATCGAGCGCCGGTTGGTCGTCGGTTGCGGCAACGGTGTCGTTCGGATCAGGGCCGAGCGCGGGCTCGCGATCGACGGGTGCGCCCTGTGCGGACGCAACCAGTGCACCGCGCGCGGTAGCGACCGCAACCCAGCGCTGCGGCATCGCGCGTGCGAGCGGCGCACGTTGCCAGCTGCCGCCGGTCGGATCTTTGAGCATTGCCGCAGGCGCGAGCTTCGGCTCGGCCGGCAGCGGCTTGTCCGCCGAGATCGGCGTGGACGGCCAATCGCCTACATTAGTCGGACTTAACGCACGCGCGATCCACGCCGCACGCTGTGCGTCGAAGCGATCGCAGAGCTGCTGCCACGCGAGCCGCTCGCCGGCTTCGCTGCGCCCCGCACGCCAGATCTGCTGCCAGAAGTGCCGGCCCCACAGCAATTCATCCTGCGACAAATCCGGCTCGTGCGAGTCGACGTGTATCTGATCGGGATATATGCGCACGCGCAGCTCTTGCGTCGCGGCGTCGGGCAGCGCAAAGAAACGCGTCTCGAGACGCACCGGCAGCATGAGCAGCGGCGCATCCGATTGCGCGAGCGTCGCGGTAAGCTCGGGCGGCAGTGCGGGCGCAACGAACGCGAGCACATCGCCGGGCGGAGGCAGGAGTCGTGCAGCCATGGCTATTTGGGTTTCCGCTTGATATTCGGATTGATAGTCGGCTTGGTATTCGGCCTGGGAACCGGCTTGCGGGGCGGCGCGACAGGCGGCTTGGTAACCGGTGTGATAGGCGGCGTGATAGGCGGCGCGGCAGGCGGCCTGGTAATTGGCCCAGTAGGCGGTGCGGGCCTGGGGCCCGGCCCGGGATTCGGCCCGCCAGGCGGCGGAGTACTCGGCGCCGTGCGGATCAGCTCGGACGCGTGAATTGCCACGCGTACCGGCTGTTGCCGCGTGATCTGCGCCATATGCGCGCTGTTGAACGCCCACGTGGTGTTTGGCACTGCAAGATCGCTACGCGCTGGCGTGAGCGGGACGTGCGTGGCCTGGCCGAAATCGATCGCTACATCGAAGCCGAAACGCGGCTCGGTCGGCTGCTGCTGAATTACAAAGTAATAGCCGGGATCGCCGGTCGCGATGCCGGCATCGAGATCGAAGCCGAAGAAGGTAACGTCCGGTTGCAGCGAGCCGCGGAACAACGGATGGATTTCCGCGTCGATCGGGCCAGGCTTGCGCGCGTTGCCTTCGTTGACACCGGGCACCTTGACGCCGGGCACGGCGTACACGACCGCAGTCGGATAGCGGCGAAACAAAATACTGCGCACGAGCAGCACGACTTGTTTTCCGGGACTGTTTGTCGGCTTGTTCTCGGTCAGCTTGTGCGTGCCCCAGTCGGCGATCGGCGCGATGTCGCCGTCGGCTTTCGGCATGACGGTGCGCCAGAAGCGGCGGAAAAACGTCGCACGCGGATCATCCACCACGAAGTCGCGCCACAGCAGCTCGCGTCCCATCTCGACGTTCAATCCCAGCATGAACGCTTCGATGAAGCGTTGATTCGGCTCCAGCATCGCGACGCTGTCGATCGGCACGCGCTCGAGTCCGGGCAACAGCCAGTCCTGCGACAACGCGGCGAGCGATTCGGACATCGGTTGCGGAAACACCGGCGTGCTGCCGACCGCCCCGATCGCCGCCGGTGCGGTGTCGTTCGCGAGACGAATCGTCGCCTGCATACGCAGCATCAACGCCGGAGCAGGATCGAGCAACGCACGTACTTGCGCACGCTGCGCCGCTGCGTCGAGCACGACTTGGTGGAACGAACGAATGATGATCCACGGCTGCTGCGGATTCACCAGACCGAGATGACGCACAGCCGCTGCGCGAAACGCTACCGCGTCGGCGCTGTCCTTGAGGGGCGGCGGGGGATCGACAGGATGCGGATGCGGATCTGGCAGGGGATCCGTGTCAGGTGGATCGCGTGGGTCACGCGGCCGGCGCGGATCTTCACCGCCATCCTGGATGATGCGCAATTGGCTTTGGAAATCCGCTTTCGACTTCTTCTTGCTCTTGATCGTTTTGACCGCGCCGCCTTGCAGCACCGCGCCGACCGTACCGACTGCAGCGCCGGTCAGGATGATCGGCTCGGCAGTGACGGCGAACGACGGACGCTGTGCCGTAGCAGTGACGGCTGCGTCCGTTGCACGCCCGAATGTCATGCTTTGAAATTGCGACGGCAGGCGGCTCGTCACCGCGTTGAAGCTCACCATGCCGCGCGTCGGGGGCAACGTAAAGATCATCACCATCCGCTGCTCGGGAAACAGGCGGAACATCGACGAGATCGCGGTCCGGTCGGCCGCCCCGGGCGCCTGCATGCCTGCGATGCGTACGGCTGCCGCCGCGCGACGGCTGATCGCGCCGCTCGGACGCGAGAGGCGGCGCATCGCCGGCGATGTGACGACCGTCGGCGTCGACGACGAGACGAGCATCGAGCGCATCGTGAGCGGCGCAGCGTTCGCCGGCGCCGCCATGACCAGACGCGCTTGCGCGGGCGAGGCGAAGCGCCACAGCGAGTCGTCATCGTCGATGCGTTGCACGTGGCGCGCGTGCAGGCTGCTGGTGATCGCGAGGCTCAACTGCAGCTGCCGCATGCGCTGATTGACGTCGGCCATTTCGCCGGCCTGGTCCCACGCGTCGGCCATCAGCTCTTCTTGCTGCTCTTGAATTACGTGCGTGCCGAGCGCGGCGACGACACGCTCGCGCGGATCGAGATTCAGCTCGTCGAGCCAGCTCGGTGGTTGCGCGCCGCCAACTTGATTGCGGCCCGCATAGTAGCGGCCGTAGAGCGGCGGCCCCAGCACCGGCTCGGCGTTCGCGTCAATGGCACTCGCGCCCGACACGTTCACGATCGATTGCAGCTTCTGCTGCCAGGCCGTGGTCGTGCCGTCGGGAAACAGCGCACGCGCCGCATGGACCGGCTGCAGCGCGCCTTCCAGCATGACCGGCGGAATGACGCTCGGCGGCGTGGTCGGCGGCACGACGAAGCCCGGTGCGGAGATGTCCATCGGACGCCGGCCGACGGTGTCCGCGAAATCCTGCGGCGTGAGACGC
>JBDTMS010000624.1:0-3341 GCA_039934195.1 Betaproteobacteria bacterium | reverse complement strand
AGCCGGTACGCGCGTACTTGCCGCAACGGCGGGCGCAATCTTGCGCAGCGAATCCGGCACCGACTGGGCGGCCGTCAATCTTCCGGCATCGGTGCATCCGGCATTGTTCATCACACCGGGCAAAGCGGCGGGACGTTTCTACGTCGTCGGTACGCGCGGTGTATTTCGCAGCGATGACGGCGGCACATCCTGGCTGCCGGTGGGCGAAGAATTGCCGGATGTTCCGCGCGGCTTTGCCGTCCTCGACAATCCGGCTGAGGTGGTCGTGGCAACCGTGCTCGGCAACGTCTATACGAGCGCGGATGCCGGCGCCACATGGACGGCGCATCGCGCCGGCTTGCCCGCAGGCAAGCTGCAGACATTAGCCGCAGACCCGCTCGCGGGGCGCGTCTGGGCAGCCGCGGAGAATCGCATTTATCGCAGCGACGATGCAGGCCAAAGCTGGAACAGCGTCGGGCAGCCGTTGCCGCAAGCCGATATCGTAGTCAACGGTATTGCAGCGGATGCAGATGCCAAATCGATCGCCGTGACGATGCAGCGCGGTTTGTATCGAAGCGTCGATGCCGGTGCGACGTGGGTGTTCATCGAAGGCAATTTGCCGGTACATCTGGAAGCCGGACCGCTGATACGCGATCCGCATGACGCGATGACGATCTACGCGCCATTTTCTCTGACGCCCTATAGCGAGATCCGCCGACATGCGGTCGAAGGTAACAACTTGCTCTCAAAAGTCGATCCGGTAAGTCTCCTTGGCGGCGGCGCATTCCTCGTCCTCCTCGCAGGCGGCGCAGTCTACGCTGCGCGCAAACTTTGGCGCATGTCTGCATCCGCGCAACGGCCGACAACGTCGGGAGTGGAACGATGACGAAACGGATTCGGGTGTTGGTGGCCGCGACAATCGCCGTCTTGGTCGTGATCGCGATTGCAGTCGTTTGGCGAGTAGCGCCGCGCAAGTTGAACATCGTGGAATACAAAATGCTCGGAGCGACCGATATCCCGACTGCGGTGGCAGTCGGTGCGGACGGCACTGCATGGTTCACCATCGACTTCGCAGAAGGCGTGGGGCTGATCAAGGACGGCAAGATGGTGCGTGTGCCGAAGACCGGCCGCAACGTCGAACCGATCGGTGTCGCCGTCGACGCTTCCGGCGCTGCATGGCTGACGGATCCTGCGAAGATCGCCGTGTCGCGCATTACTGCGGACGGCAACATCCAGTCGTATCCGTTGGGAACGCCGATCGCCCGCCTGGGGCGTCTCGCGGTTGCGCCGGACGGCACGGTCTGGTTTGCAGAATCGACCGCATACAGCATCACCAGCTTGAAAGATGGCGTGTTGAAGCGCCATCAGTTCGAATCGATTCAAGGCGGGCCTTATGGCGTTTCTGCGGCAAGCGACGGGACGATCTGGGCGACGCTGCAGGCGGGCAATCAATTGCTGCGCATTTCACCGAACGGCGAAATGAAAGCATTCGATCTGCCCACGCCCGGCGCAGCGCCGACAGATGTCGCTGCCGGCTTGCACGGCGATGCCTGGGTCGTTGAATTTCGCACCAGCAAGATCGCCCATTTCGACGGCAGCAAATTTACCGAATACGACATGCCGGAGGGCAAGGCTGCGCCTTCCGGCATTGCCGTCACGCCGGACGGCGCGGTCTGGTTCGGCTTGCTGCGCGGCGATGGACTCGGCCGTGTCGTTGACGGCCGCGTCGAGTTCATTGCGCTGCCTCGTTCCAGCGCGCGTCCGTATACGCTGGCGTCCGATCGCGCCGGCAACGTCTGGTACGCGGACATCAGCGGCTACGTCGGCATGATCGCCGCGCACCGGTAGCGCTACCTCGGCAAACGTGCACGGTATCGTGACGCGGCTGAGGCGAGAGTTGCGCTGACAACTAAGGCGGATCGGGCCGTACCGCAACCTTGAGCTCGACGCGATTGCAACCGTCCACGTGCTGGTAGCGTGCGTCATGCGAGATCGTAAACGCCAGCACGACGCCCAGGCCGCCCTCCTTTCCCTGGATGAGGCCAGCCTCCACATCGGCGCTGTGTGCCGCCGCGATCGGATCGAACGGGGGCGCGCAGTCGCTGTAGGTCATACTCACACAACCCGGCAGCAAGGTCAGTGCGATCGTCACCGGCTCGTCGCAGTCGCCGCGGTGGCCATGCTTGACGGTGTTGGTGAACAGTTCCTCGATGATAAGCACCATGCGCAGCTCGTCCACACCAGAGAGCGCTTCGGAGTTGCAGAACTTCGCGATCAATTTCTGCATTTCCGAGAGCGCGCTGAGCCGGGCCGGAAACGTGGCTGTTACCGATGTCATAATTCAGCTCGCGAGCGTCGCGCTGCCCAGGTCCATCGAGCCGCCCCGGGTCCATCGCGTCGCCTGGCCCGCGCCTCGGTCATAGACGCAGGGTATGGTCTCGCGCTGCGGTCCTTGCCTGGAGATACGCATGAGCCGGTTACTGCCCTGGATCAATCGAGCCGGCCGGACGCATTCAGCTGTTATCGCAACCTGTATCGTCATCGTCACGACATCCTCCCAACCCGAGCCGCGCCCGTCGCGCAGTGCGCAGCATTCGCTGATCCCTGCGGGGCGCTCTGCACGCGCGCCGCGCGCTGTTGCGCAACCGCTACACTGCCGGCGCAATGTGCCCGCGCGGTCGCCAACCGATCGTAGCGGCGCAGCTTAGCTTCTACGCGCCGTGCCATTGCAACACCATGACGGCCAGATCGTCCGATGGCTCCGCATTGCCCACGAAGCGTCGCACATCATCGTGGATGTGCGACGCAATCTCAGCGATCGGCATACTCGCCTGGATCGCGCTGAGCAGCGCGAGCAAGCGCTGTCTGCCGTAGAGCTGTCCGCTGGCGTCCATGGCTTCCGGCACGCCGTCCGTCACCATCACCAGGATGTCGTCGCGCCGCAGATCATGCACTGAAGACACGTAGGGAAAATCCTCCACCGCGCACAATGGCGGACCTGCAGCCGCTTGCAACGACTGCACGCCGCTTGCGCCCACGCGCAACAAGGACGGCGCATCGTGTCCGGCATTACTGTATTCCAGGCGGCCATCGACCAGATTCAATACGCCCGAGAATACCGTCACGAACAACAGGCCTGCGTTATCGCGCGAGAGCTCGCTGTTGGCAACGCGCATCGCATCGCCGGTGCTGGCGCCGTTCGGTGCGTGCAACAAGCGCAGTGCCGCACTCTTGTACAACGCCTTGCTTACCGCCATGAACATGCAAGCAGCTAGGCCTTTGCCGGATACATCGCCCACCAGAAAAAACAAGCGGTCGGCGTCCAATTTGAAAAAGTCGTACAGGTCGCCGCTCACGTCACG
>JBDTMS010000623.1:0-3344 GCA_039934195.1 Betaproteobacteria bacterium | reverse complement strand
ACGGCGCTTCACCGCGACTTCGTGTTTTGCCGGCTCGAGACCGAAGACACGCACGGGCAGGCCCAACTCGGCGGCGAGCTTGCGGACACTGTCGCTGCGGCCCGCCAGGATCGGACGCAGCCCGCTCGTCGCGGCCTGAATCGCGATCTTCCTGCCGGTGTAGCCGGTGGCACCGTAAAGCAGCCACTCGCGCGTCGTCGGTTTGTCGCAGGGCGCGTTTGCGCTCATCGGGTCGTTTGCTTTCTCGAAACAGTCCGCAATCTGTAGTCCCGACTTTAACGCACACCGAAACTTGAATTTACCATTACGGGACATTGATTTACCACTTCGGGACTCGATGCGATATCAGCGACCCGGCAGCGCCGCCGTTGGTATCCCACGCCGAGGGCCAACGAGTGCGCAAGCACAATTCGCGCGCTATGATTCGGGCACAGCGCGTCGGCGGGCGCTTCGCTTGCCCGGCCACGCGGACGCGAGCGAACGCTGCGACGACTTCGGAAACCGGATCACCATCGCCCCCTATGCGTCGCCCCCGATGAAGAACAAATCGTGGTTCCTTCTCGGGCTCGCAACGTCGCTTGCGGCTACGAGCGCATTCGCGGCCGAAGGCGCCTCGACGGTCAACGGCGCCGCGCTGTCGCTCGCGTGGGTGGTTCCCTTTGCCGGCATGCTGCTATCGATTGCGGTATTTCCGCTTGCCGCGCCCCAGGTCTGGCACCATCATTTCGGAAAGATTTCCGCCTTCTGGGTGCTCGCGTTCCTGGTTCCGTTTACGGCGCAATTCGGGCTGTTCGTGACCGCCCACGAGGTGACGCACACGCTGCTCGCGGAATATCTGCCATTCATCCTTCTGTTGCTTGCGCTGTACACCGTCACGGGGGGAATCCACATCAAAGGCAACATGCACGGCTCGCCGGCCCTGAATACCGGGATACTCGCGGTCGGCACCGGATTTGCAAGCGTCATGGGGACCACCGGCGCCTCGATGCTGTTGATACGGCCGCTATTGCGGGCAAACGACGCCCGCAAGCACAAGACTCATGTCGTGATTTTCTTCATTTTTCTGGTTGCAAACATCGGTGGAGCGCTGACCCCTCTGGGTGACCCGCCGCTGTTTCTCGGCTTTCTCAAGGGCGTCGATTTCTTCTGGACGACCAAGGCGATGTTCTGGCCGACGGTTACCGCGGTATCGATCCTGCTCGTCGCGTTCTATGCCATCGACAGCTGGTTCTATCACCGGCCCGGCGAAGCGCGGCCCGATCCGACGCCGGATAAGGCGATCCGGGTCGAAGGCATGCTCAATCTCCTTGTACTGGGACCGCTGCTGGTAGGCAGCGTCCTCGTTTCCGGCGTGTGGAAACCAGGCGTGCATTTTGTGATCTACGGCACAACGGTCGAACTCCAGAACCTGTTGCGAGATCTTGCGCTGCTCGCCATCGTCTGGCTATCGTGGCACTTTACGCCCCGCTCCCTTCGACGCGCGCATCACTTCGAATGGGGTCCGATGATCGAGGTGGCGAAGCTCTTCGCGGGCATTTTCCTGACGATCATTCCCGCGATTGCGATCCTGCGCGCGGGCAGCCAAGGGGCGATGGCGCCGCTGCTCGCATTGGTAACCGATACCACAGGCCGGCCGAATGACGCGATGTACTTCTGGACTACCGGCGCGCTATCGAGCTTTCTAGACAATGCGCCGACCTACCTCGTCTTCTTCAATCTGGCAGGGGGAGACGCCCAGGTCCTCATGAATTCGCTGGCATCCACGCTGACGGCCATCTCCGCCGGAGCGGTATTCATGGGCGCCAACACGTACATCGGCAACGCCCCGAATTTCATGGTCAAGTCGGTCGCCCAGTCGCGCGGCGTCGACATGCCCGGCTTTTTCGGATACATGGTCTGGTCAACGCTTATGCTGCTCCCGCTATTTGCGCTGGTGACGTTTCTCTTTTTCCGCGCGTAGCGCCGGGGGCGAGCGTTCGAGGCATTGCAGCGAACGCGACCGGAACCACGGGCGTCACTCAGGCTCGTGGAACGCGCTGTTCAACCCGCGCAGGATCCGGTGAATTTCCGGGCCGATCCGCAGCAATTTAGCCCGATGAATGGTCGCCAGGCGTCCTAGCACCTGCGCGCCCTTGCGCGTGAGCTCGAGCCTGACTTTGCGCCTGTCTTCGGGGACGGGCTTGCGCACAACCAGGCCCTGTGCGGCGAGCCGGTCCGCCAGTCCGACGGCGCTGTTGTGCCTGATGAGAAGCTCGTGCGCCAGGTCGTTGATTGAGACAGGGGCACGATCGCCACGGCTGCGCAAGACGAGCAGCGCCTGGTATTGCTGCCCGGTGAGTCCAATGGCCGCGGCCGCAGATTCGCTGAAATGCAGGAAGCTGCGCAGCGCATAGCGAAACGACGCGAGCCGCTGGTAGTCAACGGCTGCGAGTGTGCGTGTTGTGTTTGTGTTCGTGTTCGGCACGACGTGCGTCCCCACTCTGTTTGTCGATTGGTGCGTGCGACATGTGGTTTCGCTTATTATATCGTGTTACGATACATCGGTGTTACGATACATCCGATGCATCCAGTAGTCAGATACCGCAGAGGGGTGGAGGGTGGCCGCACTCCTCAGCTTGCGCAAGCGGCCGCCCCATACAATAAGGAGGCATGCATGCAACCCTATGACGACATACTCGTTGGAAGTCCCAAGCGCCGCAGTTTCCTGAGCACGAGCCTCGCCCTCGCCGGCAGCCTCGCGCTGCCGGGATTCGCGACGCGGGCCATCGCGGCAGACCATCCGCCCATCGGCACCTGGCCGGCCGGCGTCGCCGGGGATTCCGTCTTCGTGGGCATAGCCGTCCCCCGCACCGGGACGTACGCCGTGCAGGGCGAGGACGAGCTCAAGGGCTGGCAGCTGGCGATCGACCACATCAACAGCGGCCATCCGCTGATGAAGCAGATCTCGCCCAAGACGACAAAGGGCATCCTCGGCAAGCAGGTGAAATACGGTGTAGCGGATTCCGGCGCGAAGCCCAACGACGCGGTGCAAGCCGAGCAGCGGTTCATCACCGAGAACAAGGCGATGCTGATGACGGGCTCGACTTCGAGCGCGGTCGCGGTGGCACTGAACAAGCTCGCCCAGCGCGAGAAAGTCATCTACGTCACCGGCATCTCGGGCTCCAACGATACGACCGGCAAGGACTGCGTCCGCTACGGCTTTAGGCAATGCTTCTACGGGCAGACCGCGGCTACCGCGATCGGGCCCGTCATCGTCAAAGCGTACGGCAAGAACAAGAAGGCCGCGTACCTGACGCCCGACTACACCTACGGTCACACTGTAACCAAGTCGATGCAGGATTATC
>JBDTMS010000622.1:0-3344 GCA_039934195.1 Betaproteobacteria bacterium | reverse complement strand
GCAGCAGCTTGCGCCAGCTCAGATCGCCCGGCCCGCCGAAGATGACGAGTTGGCACGGTTGCGGCAATAGCGTCTTCGGCGGTTCGATAATCTTCGCACCTGCCGAAGCATCCGTGCGCGCTGATGTCATATTTGGCGGCCTTCTTGATATTGATCGGACGAGATGAAAGCGCGCGCCGGCGAGGATGCGCTACCGGAACAACCCACCGCCGCACTCCGCGCTGCTAATCCAATTGCTGATATGCACGTTCCAGCTTTGGGCGGCGTGCCCCGTGATGATGCAATCGCTGGAAAATTTACCGGCGTCGCGACCTTGCGCGCCGCCTCACACGTCCACCGTCAGCGTACGCGACACCGATCGCACTCGCATCTGTGTTTCTCTAAGATGAAAATCGCATAAGACACCGTATCTCATAACGGCTCAAATCTTCGTTCCTGGATAGCCGAAAGCTATCAGTAAGACAGGTTCGCGTGTGGTTATGGCGGCAGGCGACAGTCCATGCTTGGCTAGTAAATTGGGGATTGATGACACTGCGCCTGCGTTATCGACTTCGCCGCTGGCGTTCTCCGGCTTTTTAGCTGAGCATGAGATCGGCTGAAAGTTCCTCCGTTGCGTGCCGCGGACAGTGCGTTAGAGAAGGAGCAGCTCATTTTGGAACGTGCAGCATCGAATCGGTCGCACGGAACGCAGCCCTCCGCTGGCAAGGGTATCGACACGCTTACCCGCGCATCCGCCGCGTTGCCTTGGCGGATCTCGCTGGCCGTTAGCGATCCCGCGGTGCTATGAAAGTGCTCGCGATAGCGCTTGTCATCGCGCTTTGCGTCGGTGCTGCGATCTTCTTTTGGGTCATACCGAAGCGCGTCGATCGCATGCACAACTTCGTCTACGCCGATTCCGCGCCGCTCGCCGACCCGGCCAATCTTGCGCTTCACGGCAGGCTGTTGATCGCCGACCTGCATACCGATAGCCTGCTCTGGGATCGCAACCTCAACGTGCGCAACAGTGCCGGTCATGTCGACGTGCCGCGACTCATCGAAGGCAACGTCGCACTGGAAGGTTTCTCGGTCGTCACCAAGACGCCGCGCGGACTCAACATCGACAGCAACGCTGCGAACAGCGACAACATCACGCTGCTAGCGATCGCGCAGCGCTGGCCGCGCGCAACGTGGTCGAGCCTCCTGCAGCGCGCCGTCTACCAAGCGCAGCGAATGCACGATGTCGCGCGCCAGTCGAGCGGCGCTCTGACAATCATCAAGACGCGTGCGGATTTGTCGAGCTACCTGGCGCGCCGTCGCGAGCATCGCAACCTTACTGCAGCCTGGCTTGCTCTAGAAGGCGCACATGCACTAGAAGGCGACCTTGCCAATCTCGACGTGTTGTTCGACGCCGGCTTTCGCGTCATGGCGCCCTCGCACCTGTTCGACTCCGACGTCGGCGGATCGGCGAGCGGCGTCGACAAAGGCGGCCTTACACAGCTCGGTCGGGATTGGGTCAAGCGCATGGAGGACAAGCGCATGATCATCGATCTTGCGCACGCATCTGCGCGCACGCTCGATGATGTGCTCGCGATCGCCTCACGACCGATCATCGTCTCGCACACCGGCGTAGCCGGCACCTGCGACAACAATCGCAATCTTACCGATGCGCAACTGCGTCGTATCGCGCACAGCGGCGGCTTGATCGGCGTGGGCTTCTGGGAAACCGCAACCTGCGGCCGCGACGTCGCGGCGATCGTCAAGGCCATCCGATATGCCGTCGACGTCGCAGGAGTCGACGCCATCGCATTGGGATCGGACTGGGACGGCTACGTGGCGACGCCGATCGACGCAAGCCAGCTCGCCCGCGTAACCGACGCGCTCGTGAAGGATCGCTTCAGCGAGCCGCAGATTGAAAAGATCATGGGTGGCAATGCGATTCGACTTCTGTCGCAATTGCTGCCGTAATTTACCGGGACGCTAGGTGACCGGCGCCTCGATCGCCTTGTTCGGCGAGAGACATCGCGATGCCCAACCGACACCCGAACCCGCACTGGTTACAACGGCGCTATCACCCGACAGTAGTCTTGGTCCCATGCTGGTGCCATTTTGAGTAGGCGGCCGACGCCGGCGATATTGGAAAATCAACAGGTCAACCCCACTTATGTGGATCGCCGCTTATACAGATCCCCGCTTACGTAGATCCGCGCTTATATGGACATGGCGCCAGTTCTAAACTGAGTTGGGGTGCGCTGGCGCAAGAATGCACTACGCCATCGTATGATCTTTCGCTTTCCAATCCCAGACTATAAAAATGGCTGATTACAACCACACAGCATTGTCGGTACCGCGGTCCTCGCTGGTTACGCTGACCAACCTGGTGTACGCCCTGCACGCGGTGAGCTTGATCCTAGGCGCGTTCGGCGCGGCCATGGTGATTACATCGTTTTTATTCGGCTGGCCCTCGATCATTGCCGTCATCATCAATTACGTGAAGCGAGCAGAGGTGCGGGGAACCTACCTCGAATCGCACTTCCGCTGGCAGATCCGAACGTTTTGGTACGCGCTGCTCTGGGTAGCGTTGACCGCGGCGATTTCAGGCGTGCTCCTGCTGGTGCTCATCGGTTTTCTGACTTGGCCGGTGCTGATGTTCGCACTCGGGGTCTGGGCGATTTATCGGATCGCGCGGGGCTGGCTGGCCCTGCGCGCCGGCAAACCGATCGTCTGAGGGTGAGCGCACCGTGGTCTTTAGGACGATGCCGATCAAACGTTCACGGGCGTTCCCGGGATGTTCATCGGCTGCCCAGCGACCACGTCGGTGATCGAATCAGACGATCGATACTATCGCTTTATTGCGTTAGACCGATCAGTGAGACTTCTCTAGAGTGTGGTCTATTGCAGTTGAAGGTTCGATATCTGTTGAGGAGAAAACGTTATGGCATCCGAATTGAGCAGTCGCGAAGGACAACGCGTTCCCGAGGTGACCTTCCGTGTCCGGGAAGACAATGAATGGAAGAACAAGACCACTAAAGAACTGTTCGACGGCAAAACCGTCGTGGTCTTTTCCCTGCCTGGAGCATTTACACCGACCTGCTCGTCAACTCACCTGCCGCGCTACAACGAGCTTGCCCCGGTGTTCTATGCAAATGGCGTGGATAGCATCCTGTGCATATCGGTCAACGACACATTCGTGATGAACGAATGGGCGCAGGATCAGGAATGCGAGAACATCGTACTGATCCCTGACGGCAACGGCGAATTTACCGCCGGCATGGGCATGCTCGTCGACAAATCCGACCTGGGCTTCGGCAAACGCTCGTGGCGCTACTCGATGCTGGTCAAGGACGGCGTCGTGCAGAAGATGTTCA
>JBDTMS010000621.1:0-3349 GCA_039934195.1 Betaproteobacteria bacterium | reverse complement strand
ATCCGCTGCTAGACCAATTTACCGATACGCTGTGGCTGGAAGACGGCCTCGCGCGCAACACGCTCGATAGCTATCGCCGAGATTTGCGTCAGTTTGCTGCGTGGCTGCGGCAGGTGCACGACAAACCGCTGCTGGATGCCGGCCATGCGGATTTGCTCGGTTATCTCGCGCATCGCTATCTAGCCAAGGCACGGCCCAGCTCCAGCGCGCGCCTGTTGTCCAGTCTTAATCGGTTCTATCAATTTGCGCTGCGACAGGGACGGCTGCAAACCGATCCGACGATCAACATCGAAGCGCCGAAATTAACGCGCCGGCTACCCTACAGCTTGACGGAGAGCGACGTTGAGAATTTGCTCGCGGCGCCGGATGTGGAAACCCTGCTGGGCCTGCGCGATCGCGCGATGCTAGAGCTGCTCTATGCCACCGGCTTGCGCGTGTCTGAGCTGGTTACGCTCAAAGATGCCCAGATTTCGCAGGAAATGGGCGTCGTTCGGATCCTGGGCAAAGGTCGCAAAGAGCGCCTGGTGCCGGTGGGGGAAGAAGCGCTTGACTGGATTCGCCGCTACGTTACCGAAGCGCGGCCGCAACTACTCGAAGCATCCCGCAACGACGCACTGTTCTTGACGACGCGATCGCATCCCATGACGCGCCAGGCATTTTGGTATCTGATCAAACGCTACGCGCAAATCGCCGGCATTTCGCAACCGCTCTCGCCGCATACTTTGCGGCATGCGTTCGCGACGCATCTACTCAATCACGGCGCCGATTTGCGGGTCGTACAATTGCTGCTCGGCCATGCCGACATCTCAACGACGCAGATCTATACGCACGTCGCGCGCGAGCGCCTCAAGCAGTTGCATGCGAAGCACCATCCGAGAGGCTAGAGCAACGCACTGCAGATCGCGCCCCGCAAGACTTTGTGCGCAATTCAACTGGAAAAATCGAGCATAGGCAGCTCATGGCTGTTTATCCGCCGCAGTCCTTTCAATCGTCACGCCGACCCGCCGTACGCTCCGCAACACGCCGAGTTTCGTCACGCTGACGCGCGTCCAAGGCGAATGGAAATCATCGAGGATTATGCCGGCGACGTGCTCGCATAGGCGCTCGAGTAAAACGAAATGCGTGGACGCTAGCGATTCTCGGATGCGCTCGACGACCGCACCGTAGTCGATCGTGTCGCGCAGCCGATCGCTGCGGCCGGCGGCCTCGTTTGGTATGGCGAATTCCAGATCGAGCTGAATAGTTTGCGGGAGTCGGCGCTCCCAGGCATAGAAGCCGATCAACGTGTCGAGGCGAAAATCATGAATTGCGATGGTGTCCATATCGGGTGCGACTTCAAAGTAGGACAGAGATTGTAAGATACGCCATGGTCTCTCTTCTATGCGCGATTGCAGCGTATCTGATCGGCTCGATTTCTTTCGCCGTCGTGGCAAGCCGAATCTTCGGTTTGCCTGACCCGCGCACCTATGGATCGGGAAATCCCGGCGCGACCAACGTGCTGCGCAGCGGGCGCAAAGCCGCAGCTGCCGCGACTCTAATTGGCGATACGGCAAAAGGTTTTGCCGCCGTTGCCATCGTGCGGTGGCTGGCGCCGGCGCTGGAGCTGAGTGAGGTAACCGTTGCCGTTTGCGCGGTAGCGGTATTCCTGGGCCATCTATATCCGGTGTTCTTTCGCTTCAAGGGCGGCAAGGGTGTCGCTACCGCACTCGGTGTGATTCTCGCGTTCGATTGGACGCTCGCGTTACTTGTGCTGGGCGCGTTCATCGCAGTCGCCCTGCTGCTGCGGTTTATTTCATTGGCCAGCATCGCCGCTGCAGTCGTTGCAGCAATCGCCAGTTGGTGGGCCCTGCCATCTCCCGCTTACGCTGGTGCGATCTGCGCGATCGCGCTGCTAATCGTATGGCGCCATCGCGGTAACGTGCGGCGGCTCCTAAGCGGTAGCGAGAGGCGGCTAACATTGAGGCGAAGCCGTACGCCGCCGCCGGGCCCCGCGCTATAGCGACGTATTGGTCGCAACCTGGCTGCGCGCGCGAGCTATCGCGGCTGTGACAGCTGCGCTAGCTCCCAGCGCGGGCGAACCGTGAAGCCGTTGTTATGCCTCGAGGCGCGTTGCATACGCAAGGCGCCGGCAAACGCAATCATGGCGCCGTTATCCGTGCAGAACACGAGCTCGGGATAGCGCACAGTGATCCCGCGGCGTTCAGCGGCTGCATTGAGCTGACTGCGCAATCTGCGATTGGCGCCGACGCCACCCGCCACGACCATCTCATCGACATTGCATCGCTCCAGCGCGGCCAGCGATTTTGTCACCAGCACATCGACGATTGCCGCTTCCACCGCGGCTGCGATATCGGCCCGCGTCTGTTGATCAAGCGTGCTACGCCGCACGAGCATGAGCACGGCGGTCTTCAATCCGCTGAAGCTGAAATTGAGGTCTGGGCTGGTCAGCATCGGACGCGGAAGCTCGAATCGACGCGGATCGCCGGTTTGTGCGAGCAGCGAGAGTGCGGGGCCGCCGGGATAGCCGAGATCGAGCAGTTGCGCCGTCTTGTCGAATGCTTCGCCGGCGGCATCGTCCAAGGTCTCGCCGAGGAGTACGTAGCGGCCCACGTCGTCGACCCGCATGAGCTGCGTGTGTCCCCCCGATACCAGCAGTGCAACGAATGGGAAGCGCGGGCGATCGCCGGAGAGCAGCGGCGAGAGCAGGTGCCCTTCAAGATGATGAATGCCGATGGCCGGAACTTGCAGCACATAGGCCAACGCCTCACCGATCGCGGCACCAACCAGCAGCGCGCCTGCCAAGCCGGGCCCTTGCGTGTATGCCACGCCGTTTAAATCCTGTAGGGCGCGGCGCGATTCCGCCAGCGTCTTGCGCACTAACGGCAGAACACGCCGGATGTGATCGCGCGATGCGAGCTCCGGCACGACGCCGCCATACTCCGCGTGCATCGCGATCTGCGAGTGGAGCGCGTGCGCAAGCAAACCGGCAGCCGAGTCGTACAGTGCGACTCCGGTTTCATCGCACGATGTTTCGATGCCGAGGATGAGCATATTATTAAGCGAGCGGGAAGGGCCGTTACAAGTGGGGCTGGATTGCCAGACCCCGGGACGATTCTGCTATACTCGCCGACTTTCCAAAAGGCCCATGGTCTGTCGAGTGTCATCGGGCTACGCGCCTGTGTTTTTCTGACACCGATCTACTTCTGAATGGCGCCTCACCAGACCCGCCAACTTTCAAACGGGCTAAGGCCCACCCAGGTTTACGGGGCCAAGGTTTGACGGGGGTTTACGGGCCAGGGTTTGACGGGGCCAGAGGCAATCAGGGGTCTTTAAAGTGGGCCACCAAGTT
>JBDTMS010000620.1:0-3352 GCA_039934195.1 Betaproteobacteria bacterium | reverse complement strand
CCTGCGACAAGCGCTCTTTCACTGCGCGCTCGACGCGGACCAGCCCGGCGCGGAATTGGTTTTCCGCAAGCTCGCCGACCGACCGCACGCGACGATTACCCAGATGATCGATGTCATCGATCTCGCCGCGGCCATTACGCAGATCCACCAGGATCTTGATCACGGCGACGACGTCGTCATTGGAGAGCGTGCTCGCGCCGGTCAATTCGACGCGACCGACGCGGCGGTTGAATTTCATGCGGCCGACCGCCGACAAGTCGTAGCGCTCTTCCGAGAAAAACAAACCGTTGAACAACGTGCGCACCGCATCCTCGGTAGGCGGCTCACCGGGACGCATCATGCGATAGATTGCGACCTGCGCGGCCATCTGATCCTGCGTCTCATCGATGCGCAGGGTCTGCGACACATACGGACCTTGATCCAGATCGTTCGTGTAGATCGTCTGGATCTGCTCGATCTTAGCTTCGGTTAGCTTCTTCAGCAGGTCTTCAGTGATCTCATCGTTGGCAAACGCCAGAATTTCTCCCGTCTCTTTGTCGACGATGTTATGCGCGAGCACTTTGCCGATCAGGAAATCATCGGTGACCGGATGGCTGCTCAGCCCGGCCGCTTCCATTTCGCGCACGTGCTTGACCGTGATTCGCTTGTCCTTCGGAACGATCTGCTTGCCGGCTTTGGTGACGATGTCGAACCGGGCAATCTCACCGCGCATGCGTTCCGGTACGAGATCGAACTCGATGCCGGACGGGCTCAACTTGAACGTATCGAAATCGTAGAAGCCGTTGAGTATCTGCTCCGGGGTCATGCCGATCGCTTTCAGCAAGATCGTAACGGGCATCTTGCGGCGGCGATCGACGCGGAAATACACGTAGTCTTTCGGGTCGAATTCGAAGTCGAGCCACGAGCCGCGATACGGGATGATGCGAGCCGAGAACAGCAGCTTGCCGGAGCTGTGCGTCTTGCCGCGATCGTGCTCGAAGAACACGCCGGGCGAGCGATGCAGCTGCGAGACAATCACGCGCTCGGTGCCGTTGATGATGAATGAGCCGGTCGGCGTCATGAGCGGAATCTCGCCCATATACACTTCTTGTTCCTTAACCTCTTTTACCGTGGGCTTGGAGGCTTCGCGATCCATGATGGTGAGGCGAACCTTCGCGCGGAGCGGCGACGCGTAGGTCAGGCCGCGTTGCTGGCACTCCTTCACGTCGAACGGCGGCATTCCAAGTTGATAGCTCACGAATTCCAGGCGCGCATTTCCCGAGTGACTGACGATCGGAAAAATGGACGTAAACGCGGCTGACAGCCCCTGGTTCTTGCGGGCTGTCGGCGGCGCTTCCGATTGAAGAAACGCCGCGTAAGACTCGATCTGCGTGGCGAGCAGATACGGCACTTGCAGTACGCTCGCCCGCTTCGCGAAGCTTTTGCGAATGCGTTTCTTTTCGGTGAAAGAGTAGGCCATGGTCACCTCAGCAGTGAGATAGGGCAGCGGAAGCTGCCGAAAGAAAGGAAATCAGAAGACGCGCGGGCACGCCGACCGGTCTAACCGCACCCGCCGGGAATGCACCGCGCACCTTCTGATGGCTTCTCGCTTGAATGTGCACAGACTGGCGGCGTGCCGCCAGCCTGCTCCTTAAACACGAAGTTGGACTACTTGATCTCAGCTTTTCCGCCGGCGTCGAGGATCTGTTTGAGGATGTCGTCAGCGTCTTTCTTTGGAATCGCTTCCTTCACCGCCTTGGGTGCCCCATCTACCAGGTCCTTCGCTTCTTTCAGGCCAAGACCGGTTACCGCCCGTACTACTTTAATGACGTTTACCTTGTTGTCGCCTGGGCCCGTCAACATGACGGTGAATTCGGTTTGTTCTTCGACAACCGGTGCGGCGGCGCCTGCAGCGGGCGCGGCAGCCACAGTTGCTACCGCCGCGGATACGCCAAACTTTTCTTCGACGTCCTTGATAAACTCAGACAGCTCGAGGACGGTCATGTTCGAGATCGCCTCGAGAACTTCAGCTTTAGCCAATGCCATTTCCTGTATCTCCTGATCTATTCGTTATCTATCAAGCAGCTTGTTTTTCCATCTGCTCCCGGCGGGCAGCCAGAACGCGAGCGAACTTGCTAGGTACTTCGTTCAGCGTCTGCGCAAACTTAGCGATCGGCGCTTGCAGCGTGCCGAGCAGCGTGGCCAACAATATCTCCCGGCTCGGCAGGCTCGCCAGACTGGCGACCTCCTTAGCCGACAGAACATGGTTTGGCATACCAGCTGCCTTGATCACCAGCTTGTCGTTGCCCTTGGCAAAATCACTGATCACTTTGGCCACAGCTACCGGATCCGACGACATGCCGTATACCAGCGGCCCAATCATGTGCTCAGCCAGTCCCGCAAACGGCGTGTCTTGCACCGCGCGGCGAGCCAGGGTGTTTTTCAGGACGCGAAAGTAAACACCGGCATCGCGCGCCTTGGCGCGAAGCTTGGTGATTTCTCCCACTTCCATGCTGCGATACTCGGCTAACACGATCGCCTGAGACTGCGAAACCTTCCCGCTGATCTCGACTACGAGCGCCTTCTTTTCATCCAGATTGAGACCCAAGGCCTACCTCCGTGATTACTGAGAACGCTGTTCGGACGGATCCGACATTGCGTTCTCGATTCAGATAAAGCGACCTTAGATCAGGAGTCCTGCTCACGCCGGCACACCCTTGCGGGCGCATCGACGCTCGAAATTTTCCCGGTCTTCGGGTACGCCATCTGCGTTGGGCAGCTACTGGAGATCTTCGAATCATCACGCGAGCCGACTGCACCAGCGCTAATCCGTTCCACTGCCAGTTTCGATTAAGTAGATGCTGCATCGGACGTCGAATCAGGAACCGCAATCCATCTCCAACGCCGTCCGCCCACCGACCCCAACGGTCTTCGACAACCCGCGGCATCGACGACGATGCCGCAGCCCAAAGAAGCCCTGCTTACTGCTGTGCTGATAAACTACTTTGGTCTACGCGGACGCCCACGCCCATCGTGCTCGAGAGCGAGATCTTCCTGACGTAGATTCCCTTCTGACCGGCCGGCTTCGCCCGGTTCAGAGCGTCGACCAAAGCCACCAGATTCTCTCTCAGCGCTTCCGGTGTGAAGGAAGCGCGGCCGATCGTGCATTGAATGATCCCGGCTTTATCGGTCCGGAACTGAACTTGACCCGCCTTCGCATTTTTGACCGCGGTCGCCACGTCCTGCGTGACGGTGCCGACCTTAGGATTCGGCATCAATCCGCGCGGTCCCAGAATCTGGCCGAGCTGCCCAACGATTCGCATCGCGTCCGGCGTGGCGATGGCAACATCGAAATCGATCTTGCCTTCCTTAA
>JBDTMS010000619.1:0-3353 GCA_039934195.1 Betaproteobacteria bacterium | reverse complement strand
ATCTCGCACGAGTGAGCACGCTGGTGAGCGCCGATGTCGGTCTAGCGGCCAGCGTAATTAAAACCGTAAACTCGCCGTACTTTGGATTGGGCCGCCAGGTCGCATCCGTGCAGCAGGCAGTCACTTTTCTCGGCTTGGCTGAAGTGTTCGGCATCGTCACCGGCGCACTACTGCGTCGCGCGTTTGCATCGGGCGATGCCGCGATGGAACAGATCTGGGATAACTCGGCGACTCGCGGGGTGATGATGCGCCAACTGGCGAGCGGCCTCAGAGTCATCGCACCGGACCGCGCATACACGTGTGGTTTGTTCGAGAACTCCGGCATGGCACTCCTGTTGATTCACGCGCCGGGATACGCAAATACGCTGAAGCACGGCGGCGAGGGCGCCGGCCTGCAGGAGCGCGAGCGCGTGCGCTACGGGATCGATCACGCGGCGCTAGGACAAGCGCTCGTGCGCACCTGGGGATTGCCCGACAATATCGCGCTGGCGGTGCGTCATCACCACGAGCTGCAGAATATCGAAGAGCTCGAAACTCCGTGGCAGACGCGGCAACTCATTGCGCTGTCTATCGTAGCCAACGAAGCGGTAGCACGCACCCAAGGGCTGCGCTCCGACAACTGGGAGGGCGATCTGTTGGTCGTAGGGCGAGTGTTGAATCTCGCCGCGGTCGACCTTGAACAGCAGGTCCAGAAGCTGGTCGTCTCGCAACCGGTAGCGGCGTCGTAATCCGCGGACGCGATGATTGCCATGCATCCTCATGCCCGCAAGCGCAGTCTACAAAGCTGCAGTCTACGAAGCTACTGGGTGCTCTGGGTTGCGATTCAGGCGCGGGCAGCAGCCTGCGTAGCTATGCCGGGCAGCGCTGAGTTATGATGGTCGACGACTATCTCAATCGGCGCCTCTTCCTTGACCAAGCTTCTGCTCATCATTGCGCTGTTCTTTGTTGCTTATCTGCTGATGCGCGGAATTCGTACGCGCGCCGGCACGCAGAGACCCGATGAGACCCGTAAACCGCACAGCTCGCCATTACCGGAAGATATGGTGCGGTGTACGGTGTGCGGCGTGCACCTGCCACGCAGTGAGAGCTTCACCTCGCGGGGCAGATTTTTCTGTAGCGATGAGCATCGGCGGCTCGAAGTCAAAGAGTCCGAGCGCTGATCGCGCAGTAAATCGGCGCAGCACGCGCCGAGCCCATGGTCGCCCGGGTTCGTGTCCGGGACTCCGCACCTGCAGCGCGCTCGAATGCGGACTCCCCGAATCCAGACTGCCCGGGCAGCTAGATTCCCACCGCTTTTCAGGAGTGCCTCTGTAGTGCCGCTACAGCTGGCGCTGCAAACCCGCGATGTCTTAGCCGAGACCGGCCATCCGGACTCGCACTGGCGTTCGCTGTTCTGGTTCAACATCTATCGCCTGGTCGTGAGCACACTGCTGCTGGTGGCTGCGGCGGTGTTCCAGGATTCCGTGTTCGGCTCTCGCAACCTCACGCTGTTTCTCTACGCGTCGGTTTGCTACGTTCTGTTTTCGGCAGTTTGTTTCGCCACGATCACCTCGCATCGTCCGCAATTCAGTCTGCAGCTCGGCTTTCAGGTTTTGGCGGACCTCGTCTTCGTCACGCTATTGGTTTTTGCCAGCGGTGGGGTCGGCAGCGGACTCGGTTTGCTGCTGTTGGCCTCGCTCGCGGCAGCCGGCATTATCAGCCGCGGCCGGATGACATTGTTTTTCGCTGCGACCGCCAGCATCGCGATGATGATGGAAGAGGTCTACGAAGTGCTGTTTCGCAGCGAAACGATGACGCACTTCATCCAGGCGGGCTTGCTCAGCGTGGGGTACTTTGCAACCGCGTGGTTGGCTCACAGTCTGGCGCGCTACACGCAGGCAAGCGAGCAGCTGGCCGCGCAGCGTGAGGTCGATCTTGCGAGTCTGTCGCAGGTCAATCAGCTCGTTATTCAGGACATGAAGGACGGCGTGCTGGTGGTCGACGAGCGTGGGATGATCAGGCAGATTAATCGGCGCGTCGTCGAGATCCTGGGCCCGCTGCCCAAAGCGCAACGTGAGCTTGCGTTACGCGATTACGCGCCAGCCCTTGCTGATCGCCTGCAGCGTTGGCGCGAAGACCCGGGCACCGGCTTCGATCCTATGCGCACCGTACTCACACATCGATTGATGGGTGCGCGCTTCGTCCCGGTGGGCAAAAGCCGCAACGTCGGCGTCGTCGTGTTCTTGGAAGATCTCACGCGCATCCAGGCCGAAGCGCAGCAGATGAAGCTCGCCGCGATGGGCCGGTTGACCGCGAATATCGCGCATGAAATTCGCAACCCGCTCTCCGCCATCAATCACGCCGCCGAGCTGTTGCTGGAAGAACCCGAGATCAGCGAGACACAGCGCCGCCTCCTACAGATCGTGCACGACAATACGCAGCGGCTGGATCGCATGGTCCAGGACGTTCTCAAACTCAACCGGCGTGATCGCGCGCATCGCGAAACGTTCCAGATCGCAAGCTTTCTGCGTACGTTCGTCGCGCAGTTCTGCCAGATCGAAAAAGTGCCCGAAGCGGTGGTCAACCTCAAGATTGATGTCGACTCGGCGATCACCTTCGATCGCAGTCACCTGAACCAGGTGATGTGGAATTTGTGCCGCAACGCCCTGCGCTATTCGCAACGCAAACAAGACAGTGTGAGGATCGCCGTTAGGGCTGCCGACCCGGGCAATGGCGTAGAATTGGCGATCGCCGATGATGGTCCCGGCGTGCCTGAGGCGATCAGGCCGCATTTGTTCGAACCTTTCTTTACCACCGCCGCGAGCGGTACCGGTCTCGGTCTCTATATCGCGCGCGAAATCTGTGACGCCAACAATGCTTCGCTCGAATATATCGAGCAACCGATCGGCGCCACGTTCATGGTCATACTCAGGGGGGGCGCAAGTTGAAGCGGAGCGAGCGAACCGCCGGCGGCCGTTCTACGGCCCCGCAGCGATGTGTGTTGGTCGTCGATGACGAAGTCGACATTCTCGAGCTGATCGAGCTCACTTTGTTACGCATGGGGCTGGATGTCGAGCGTGCGATGAACGTTCGCGAGGCCACCGCCAAACTAGCGGAGCGGCACTTCGATTTGTGCCTCACCGACATGCGATTGCCCGACGGCACCGGCATCGAAATCGTCGAGCAGATCACCAGGACGAACATGGATCTGCCGGTAGCAGTGATCACTGCGCACGGCAACACCGAGAACGCAGTCGCCGCGCTGAAAGCGGGTGCGTTCGATTACCTGGCGAAGCCGGTGGGGCTAGATCAGCTGCGCACCCTGGTCAAATCCGCGCTGTCTCTGCCCAAAGCCAACGATGCGAAGGTAGCCG
>JBDTMS010000618.1:0-3355 GCA_039934195.1 Betaproteobacteria bacterium | reverse complement strand
GGGAAACCATTTGAGCGCATTGCCGACGCACGTACCGTATACCGCGCCGGCACCGATGCCGCCGATTGCGGCCGCAACGTAGAGCAACAGCAGCGAGTCGGCGATCGAATTAAGCATCCACGACACGCCTACCAGAATGCCGGCGCCCACCACCATCAGCGTTGGACCGAAGCGATCGACGAGATAGCCTTCGATCGGCACCAGCCACGTCTCGGTAACGACGAAGATCGTAAATGCAATTTGGATCGCGGCTTTGGTCCACTGATACTTGTCGTGCAACGGATTGACGAACAACGTCCAGCCGTACTGTAGATTGGCGATCATCGACATGCATACGATGCCGATCGCCAGTTGCCACCAGCGATTGCCTGTCATGCGCGAGCGGTCACGAAGTCGATGTCGCAGCGGGGGCGCGCCGCAGGTATTCCCATACGCCGCCAACGAGTCCGACCATCACGATCAGCCCCGCGGATACGAAGGCGACGTGAATGCCGCGCACGAGCGAATCCGAAGAGAGTGTCAGCAGCGCTTGGTGCTGCGCACTGCCCGTGTGTCCAAGTGCGGACAGCGCGAATATCGACGCTATGACCGGCACCCCGGTGGTCTGCCCGAGTGTGCGCATGAGCGACAGCAGCGCCGATGCAATGCTGAGTCGCTCGCGCGGCACGGCGTTCAGCACGCTGCTGTTGTTGGCTGCGTTGAACAATCCCATGCCGATGCCGAACGGCGCTACGCGCAGCGCGAAGCCCAGCACGCTGACGTGATCGTCGATGCTGCCGAATGAAAAACAGCCGACTGCAATGAGCGCCAATCCGGCGAATGCAACCCAGCGCGATCCCAGTCGGTCGCTCAACATGCCGCCGAACGGCGCCGTAACACCGCCCAGCACCGGCGATATCGCCATCAGCATGCCGACTTTGCCGATCGAATATTGCGACACGACTTCCAGGAAAAACGGCAGCAGAAAACCGGTGCCGCCCAGCACGAGGAACACTATCCCGGATATCAGCAAGCCGCTGGCAAACGCTTTGTTCCGCAGCAGCCGCAGGTCGAGAATCGGTCCGGCCGCGCGCGACTCTACGACGATGAATAAGATCAGCGCGACTACAGCGAAGGCCAGCAGCGCCAGCACCAAGGTCGATGTGAAGCCGTCGCGCTGGCCCCACGTCATCCCGAGCGCGAACGCGGACAACAGGACCGCGGCGAGCACAGTGCCTAGCCAATCGAACGGGTGATCGGACGGTTGTACTGACGATTCCGGAACGAACCGGCGCACCGCGAAGAACGCTCCGATGCCAACTGGGATATTGACCAGAAACATCCAGCGCCAGCCGGCCAATTCGATGATGAAGCCGCCGATCGACGGGCCTATGGCCACGCCCAGCAACACTGCTGAGCCGATCATTCCGAGCGCGCGGCCGCGCTCATTGGGCTTGAACATCTCGCCTACGATAGCGGCGCCGAGAGCCGATACGAACACGGCGCCCAGGCCTTGCAGCACGCGGCAGGCAATCAAGGTTGCAATGGAAGTCGACAGACCGCAAAGCAATGAGCCGATGGTGAACACAGCCAGACCGAACAGATACGATCGGCGGCGGCCAAAGCGATCGCCCAGATGGGCTGCCGCCATCACCAATGCAGTGGCAACCAGCAAATAGGAGAGCACCACCCATTGCACCACTGCGAAGGTCGTGTCGAACGCCTTCACGAGCGTTGGCATCGCCACATTCACGATGCTGGCGTCCAAGGTGAACATGAATACGCCGATACACAGGCCGATCAGGCCGAGCGAGCGACTAGGCGGCCCCGGTGATGCCGGCGCCGATGCGACTTCGGTCATTGCGAGCGATGCATTATGTTAGGAGGACCGCATTCTAGCGTGCCCGCAAATTCGCTCGGTACATCGCGGCCGGAGCGAATTCCAGCATACGCGGTATCATTGATCGCAACCGCCGCTTTCAGGGCGGCGCTCGGACGGCATCAACCATAGGCACCCATCTACGACTGTGCTGTCTCGACCTTGAATCGACGGTACCGGGCTTGTGGTTTTCGTACGACGCCCAGTCGTATGAAGCATGATCGTCCCGTGCTCAAATCGCTGTGATCGAACCGGCATAGTCGAACCGCGATGGTCGAACCGGGTGACTGTTGTTGAGTTTAAGGAGCTTAAGCAATTGAGATGGTTTGCAGCACTGGTCGGCATTGCGACCGCGCTATTCGTTTCGGCTGCTGTTGCCGACGAGCACGACGAAGGGCTGAAACAAGCTGCAGTAACCCGTTGTGAAGGCACGATCTCGTGCTCACACTCTACTTCGGACGCGTCTACGTCAAACAGGCGGCATTGACTACCGCGCGCGAGTTGCTGTGGGACCGCGGCAGAGCAGCCGGCTTGAATTCGAGCTGGAATTTGCACGCATCCGAGTGGCAGGGGGCCGCGCGTGACCCGATGCAGGCCTCGACGACGTATATCGCACGGGCGAAGGCCAGCCAATGAGCGATCGGTGCATACGCTCGCTTCGTTATGCTTCGGCTTCCGATATTTGCGATCGCAGATTTTCCATCACGGTGCTGCGCCACGTGCGCGGCACGAGCAGCAACTGAAAACAAGGCAGAGCAATGGTCCGTTATGTCAAGGAAGGTATTACGGCGGAGCAGGATGCAGCGGACATCGCGAAGGTGCGCGAGACCGTGCAAGCGATTCTGGCCGACATCGAGAAGCGTGGGGACGATGCGGTGCGCGAATACTCCCGCAAGTTCGACCAGTGGGATCCCGCGCGCTTTCGCTTGTCCGATGCCGAGATCCAGGCCTGCGTTGCCTCGATGCCGGCGCGTGACGTCGAGGACATCAAGTTCGCGCAAACGCAGATCCGTAACTTCGCGCAGATTCAGAAAGCCGCACTGCGCGATGTCGAAGTGGAAACGCTGCCCGGCGTCGTGCTCGGTCATAAGAACCTGCCGATCAATAGCGTGGGCTGCTACGTTCCCGGCGGAAAATATCCGCTGGTGGCATCCGCGCACATGACCGTGCTGACTGCGAAAGTCGCGGGCGTAAAACGCATCATCGCGTGCGCGCCGCCGTATCAAGGCAAACCCTCGCCGGCGATTGTCACTGCGATGCATCTCGCCGGCGCTGACGAGATCCATTGTCTGGGTGGCGTGCAGGCCATCGGCGCGATGGCTATGGGCACCGAAAGCATCAAGGCGTCCGACATGATTGCAGGTCCCGGTAACGCGTATGTAGCGGAGGCGAAACGTCAGCTCGCCGGGCGGGTCGGCATCGATCTATTTGCCGGCCCGACGGAAACGCTGGTCATCGCAGACGAAACCTGCGATGGCGAGATGTGCGCGACGGATT
>JBDTMS010000617.1:0-3368 GCA_039934195.1 Betaproteobacteria bacterium | reverse complement strand
CTCCTAGCCTTAAAATCCTGCCAGAAAGTTCTACTCGTCGCTGTCTACGATTTTGGTGAGCTTACGAAGGCACGCAAGATGCCGCAGCGGCGGCGAGCTAGACGCCTGCCTGGCAGCGCACGGCAGTGCTCAGCCAGCGTGCCGGCACGCGCCGGCGAATCACTTCTCAGCGATCTGTAAAATCATCTCGGCCAACGCCAGATCAGCTGCATGCGTGACTTTCAAATTCGCAGCACTACCCATAACCAGTTTTGGGTGATAGCCGAGTTGCTCGAGCGCACTCGACTCGTCGGTCGTCATAGACAGATCTGCGCCGCTCATTGCTTTGAGCAATAGACCGAAGCGAAACATCTGCGGCGTCTGCGCCTGCCAAAGGCCGCCGCGCTGCTCGCTCTGCAGAACGTAGCGGTGGCCGTCTTCGCGCTTCAACGTATCGGCGACCGGGATTGCCAGCAAGCCGCCCACCGTTTCGTCTGCAAGCTCCGCAAATAGCCGCTCGATCATTGCCTGCTGCAAACAAGGCCGCGCCGCATCGTGTACGAGCACCCAGTCGTCATCGGCGAGCTCGCCTTCCAGAGTTTGCAGGCTGGCCAAAACGCTGTGCGCCCGCGTAGCACCGCCGCAGTACAGCGGCGTCAGTTTGTCGCCGAATTCCTGCCAGTCGTAAGTCGCGAACATACGATCGGCTTCATGCAATACGACGTACGTGCGATCGATGTTCGGGGTACTGCAGAGTACTGCAATGGAATACGACAGCAGGGGATGCCCGCGGATCGGCAGATATTGCTTGGGGATAGTTTCACCCATGCGCGTGCCGGTGCCCGCTGCTGCGATGATGGCGAAGGCGCGGGTCATCCGAGTCTGCGGTTGGATTGTCGGTTGAAAGATAACGTGGCCGAGTATAGAGATAGCAGCCAGGGTCTGCATGTCATGCTAGTGTCCTGAGTCAGAAATTTGGTGGATAAGCTTCGAGATCTCCGGCATGCAACGACATAAACATTCTTGGCACACCGTTGCCGGTGTGAAAAACCGACCAGGCGAGCGCCACGCTAGGCGTCGTGCCGCGGCGAACATGAGCAATATTCGTAAGCGCGCAACAACGCATGACGCTCGCCTGGTCGGTTTTTCGGCAGCGCATTTCTGACTCAAGACACTGCCGATACCGATGCGAAATCCCGTCTTATCGAAAAAACCAGCCGTTGCGAAGACTTTGCCGATGCGGGTCTCGATTACGGTCAAGCGGACCACGCCATTGCCGAGCACCTGTTCGGGTAAGCTCCCGCTTTGCGCCTCCGAACCGGGTTTCTCGATCGCCCGCTCGACAATAGTTCGCGTGAACCCCAGGACCACCATGGCGTCGGCTTTCTCCATCATCTCGCGCGCCTCCAAGATCGGCTGTCGCGCTGTGTAGTTGCCGCGTCCAACCGTCAAGCGCTCGCAGGAATTCTGGCTGAGAAACTGCTCGAACGCTGGAACGAACCGTTCCTGCACCGGTGAGTACGTCAGGCCGACGCTGAGAAACACTTTCATAACGCTGCGCCTCCCTGTTGTTGCAAAACTCGTTGACGGTAGAGCAAATGCGCGACAGCTACTAACGCGCTCAAAGCGCGCGAGATTTGGGCGCCTCTGACGTGGACTGGCGACCGGGCGTACGCGCTCAGCCCGCCAGTCGCCGCCGAAGCGCAGCTTATGCGCAATTTTTGCACCGCTGATACAGCCTAGCGCGGCAGCTGCCGCGTATGTACGAAATTACCAGTTGCGATGTATTCGAGCTCTGCTGGCGTCGATTTCCGGCCGAGCACCTGGTTGCGATGCGGATGACGGCCGAACCGCCCGATCACATCGCGATGTCCGCGCGCCTGCGACGCCGAAAATTCGAACCACCAACGCACTTCCTGCGGCGCCTGTTCCGTGAGTTGGTCTGCAAGGTGAACGGCGCGCTCGAGATTCGCGAGATCTTCCGAATGGCCAAGAGGCAACATGAAGAACGCCTTCTCCCATGGCGTGGTGAGTTGCGCGTAGTGACCGTTCTCGATGCCTTCCGATGTCAGCGCAAGTGCCTTGCCATCCTGAGCGAATGCTTGCGGCGTGCCGCGATAAACGGTACGCGAGAATTGATCGAGGACGATGATCAGCGCAAGCCGCGAGCGCGGCGTTCTTGCCCAATGGTCGAGCCCGCCGCGCACGGCGCCTTCCAGCTGCTGGCGAAACCGCGCGAGAATCTCTGCATCTGCGCCGCCGCGAAACCACCACTCTGCTTGTTGAGTGACCGCCGCCCGGCCCGCGATCGACCAACTTGGAAACCAGAATCCGAGGACGTCTTCACCCTGTTCAGCGTTCACCATCGAGCTCTCCCGTTGCCGCACAGTGAGCGGCGCAAAACCGAGCTGGCGCCCATTTCCTCGGCCTGCAAGGTCAGCAATTTTAGTGTCTGGTCAGCCGTCGCGCCGACCGGCACGTTTTCCTTCCCGTCTTGCAACCCGGCGCTCACGCCTCGCGAACAAACGCCGCGATGATCTGCCTTCATGCAACTTTCGCCTGGTCTGCGCGCGCCACGAATTCGCCGGGGCGCTCGTTATTTTTGCATCGTGTGGTGAAATGCCGTTATGCGTGTGCTCGTGTTGGCCGTGTAAGTTTTACCCCGCGTTCAGCAACTACTGCATGTCACATTCCGCCCGCATATTCGGAACTCTCTGGAATCTCGATTATTTCGCCGCGACCTATGCTGGCACGTCCGGTGCACTCCTATCGCTACCGTGGATCGGGTGTGCCGATCCGCTTGCATGTTGGATGGCGCGTAATTAGGAGGAATTCAGAATGTCGGTGCGGTGGGTGTGGGTGCTTTCGGCGTTGTTGCTTTCGGGTTGCGTAACGCCGGCGCACTTGCAGCGCGTGAGCGAAGTCCAGCCGGCGCGTCAAACCGTGCTCGCGAGCGCAGATGGTCTGCTCTCCCCGGCGCGCAGCAAAGCGATCTTGGACGAGATCGCCAAGGGGTCCGGCGCTGGCGCCATGCTGCTGCGCCACGTCGCCGTGGAGGAAGCGATCAACGGCGCGCCGCTGGTGATCGGCAATTCGGTGGCGCTGTTGCGCGACGGTCCCGCGACTTATGCCGCCATGTTCCGTGCGATCCGGGCAGCGAAGGATCACGTGAATCTCGAGGTCTATGTACTCGAAGCCGACGAGATCGGCCGCCAGCTCGCAGACCTTTTGTTGCAGCGTCAGCTGGAAGGCGTTCAGATCAATGTGATCTACGACAGCATCGGCTCGATTGGCACGACACCGGAATTCTTTGCCCGGCTGAGACAAGCCGGCGCCCGCGTGCTCGAATTCAATCCCATCAATCCGGCCAAGGGCCGCAGCAGTTACGT
>JBDTMS010000616.1:0-3370 GCA_039934195.1 Betaproteobacteria bacterium | reverse complement strand
CCGCTGGAGCGCCGGCTCTTCACCCATGCGAAAGCGCAGAACATTACGCTGCAAGTGGAATACTGGAGCGATCTGGTGCCCACATTGCGGGCGATCTGCGAGCGCAGCGGGGTCAATCTGCAGACGCTGCGGCTACAGACGCGCGCGGGCACGCAGGTCGCAACCGTGCAAATGACTATCGCAGGCAGCACCGTGAAGCTGATGTCGGCGATGGACGGGATGCGTAATCATCCCAACGTGAAAGAGCTGAACGCGGTCCTCAATCAGGTTTGATTTCGCCGGCGCTGCACGCGGATAGCGCAACGGCCAATTCGTCAGCCGAACACGGCTAGCCGGTAAATAGCGCTCGCTCGACGAAGAGCGTCAGCCCGACAGCCAGCACGATCACTGACAAGGCCATCACCGCACGTGGCTCCCACCTAAAGCGGCGCAACCAGATCAATACCGGCACCGCGATCAACACGGCTACTGCTTGCCCCGTCTCGACGCCGAGATTGAAATTGAGCAGCGCCCACACCAAACCTTGTTTGGGCAGACCGAGCTCGCGCAGCACGCTGGAAAATCCGAAGCCGTGCACGAGCCCGAACACGAAGCTCACCGCCCAGCGATGCGAGACAGCTTTGCGCATGAACAGATTTTCTGCGGCGACGTAGGCGATCGACAACGCGATCGTCGCTTCAACCAGCGCCGAGGGCAGCACGACGATATTCAACGCCGCCAGCGCCAGCGTGATGCTGTGGGCGATGGTAAATGCGGTGATGATCTTGAACAGCGACCACACGTTGCCGCCGCGCAGAATCAACGCAAGCAAAAACAACAGGTGATCGTAGCCGGTTAGTATGTGCTCGATGCCGAGCAGATAAAAACTGCCGACGCTCTCCGAGCTTTGCCCGCCCGCGCTGGCGATCGCGATGTGCGTTTCGCGCGCGTCGGGCTGAAATGCGAACTGCGTGGTGCCGCCGCGCCATTCGATTTTCGCCAGCGTATGGTAATCGTTGCCCAGCGTATCGAATAAATCATCGTGGATCACCAGCTCGCGCGGCGGATGCGCACAAGCGAAATCCAGCACGATGGAAATATTCGCGCCTTCGGACGCAGGCGGTGTCAGCTGTCCGGGCGCGGCTTCGCACGCATTGCCATCCGATGAGATATGAATGCCGCGCGTAACCGTGGCGAGCAGCGGCGTGTAGTCGGTCGCAGCGCCCGGCTGGCCCAGATGCATTGCGTCCGCAAGCTTCGGTGTTACGGAGCCGAGCGAGAGCGCCAGGCTGTAGCGGACGGTCTGATCACTTAGCGTTACTGTAGCGAACCCCGTTGTGCCGCCGCTATGCGCGCCCGCATACGAGGCAGCGGTGAGCAAGCAGAGCGCAGCCAACACGCGCGTGAAGGTGTTTGCCCAGCGGCTCACTGACGCAATCCGCCTTGCACCACCGCCTTCCATTCTTCGCCGACGAAGCGGGACAGCAAGAACAGCTCGCGCCGGCCGTCCACCGAAACGTATTGCAGATAGTTGTCGGGATTGCGGCCGCCGAAGTGCGCCGCAATAATCGGACGCGGACCTTCGAACAGCGCGATCGAAAATTGCGGCTTATCCAAACCGAACTCGTGCAGATCGGTGCCTTGATATTCTTCCGGCGCGAGCACGCGAACCGGTCCCGAAGTATTCATGAATTGCACCGCCATCGACAAGCGCTTCGCCAAGGCGGGATCGAGCGATTCGCCGCCTTCCCTCGACCAGCCGCCATCGAGCGTCCGCGTGAATATCGCGCTGCCGCTCCCGGACTGGATGGCAACGCCCGTGATTCGCTCGGGCGGCAGCTGCATCACGCCCTTGGCTTCGAACTTCACCAGCTGCTTCTGGCGCGGCAGCGCGCCGACCACCGCCATGCAAATCAAATAGGCGATCGCGATAATCGCGAGCAGTGCCGCGGCGATGCTTCGCGTGCGCCTCATCGCCGGCGCCACCATAGCAAGCCGCCGATCGCGAGAATGGCGAGCGGCAATGCGACTTCCACTAACAGAAACACGGCTTTCATCTGCGCGCCGGACAGCAGGATCATCGGCGGCACCGGAATGCGGGTGGCGACGTTTGCCGAGCGTTCTTCGCGCACCAGCCAGCGCACCATCGACATCGCCAAGTCGCTGTTCGACAGGTATGGCAGGAACGAATTGCTTGCGAAGTCGCCATCGCCTATGACGATCGCTCGCAGCTTCGGCGCAGTTGCGGGCGCCCCTGGCAGCCGGCCTTCGACCGCAACCGACAGCAGGCGAGGCCCGGTGTCGTTCGTGCGAGCGGGCGGCACGGGGACAGACTCAGCCACTTCGCGCACGGCCACCGGCTGCACCGTGCGCGTGTAGCTGTCGCGGCTGCTCGAGAACAGGGGCATAACGGTGATTCCCGGGCCGGGCGGCACGCCGATCAACGGTCGCATGCCGGGGAAAAAACTCATCGAAACATTGTCGGTGACAGGACTTTTTTCGTACGCCGCAACTGCAACCATTTCTGCGTCTGTCGAGTAGTGGCTCAGCGGATCGACCACGGCTTCCTGCGGGAGCCGCACGCCGAGCTGTTCCATCAGATGCGCCAGACGAGGCTCGAGGGTGAAGCCGAGATCGAACATGGCAAGCAGCGAGCCGCCGTTGCGCAGATAGGTTTCCAGCGCGGCGCTTTCCGTCGGCACGAAGGTGTTGCGCGGATTGGCGATGATCACGACCTGGCAGTCGCTCGGGACATTCGGCGAAGTCGCGAAGGTCAGCTTGCGCGTCTCGTAGCCCTGCGCTTCAAGTGCGCGCCGCAACCGTCCGATGCCGTGCCCCGCCGTCTGCACGTATTTGGACGAAGCATCGTTGTGGCTATGCCCCGCCAGGCCCTCGAGATGCGTATGGAATTCGAAATTGTCCATCGGCAGCTCGTTGTGGCCTTCGACAAAACATGCAGTGATGACCTTTTCGCGCAGTACGCGCTGAATGCCGATGGCGACTTCGCCCTCGTCGGTGGTCTGCACCACCACTTTGCGCCCCTCGGCTTCCAGCACTGCGGCGTTGGCCACGCGCAATCCGAACGCCTGCGCAACCGACGGTTCGCGATCGGGGTCGACATTGCGTACTTCGAGGAATGCGTTGCGCTTGCCCATGACATCCAGCACGTCTCTCAAACGACGGCCGGCGGGATCCTGACCGCGGTAGAAGTACGTGAGTCGCACGGGCCGACGCAGTTGATCAACAACGGCCATCGCCTGGCTCGACGGCGTGAACAGTTGTTCGCGCGTGAGATCGATGTGGACGTCTTGCAGGACTAGCGCAGTATTCGCCAGCGCGATCACAGCCACTGCCGCGATGACTACAGCGGCGTTGTAGAACAGCGATTTCA